>CALCXL010000308.1 GCA_937907595.1 uncultured Pseudomonadota bacterium | reverse complement strand
GCTACCGCTTAACAATTCTATCTCGACACCCGTTTCCAGGGCGCCGCGCCGCTCAAGATCACGGGCGGCTGATCAGTCGACGATCACCAGGTCCTGCACGAAGCTGACCGCCTGCCCGTCGCCCCACACCTCCACCACGCGCACGGTGACCTCGTCGTCCCAGGTGGCGTCGGTGACGAACACCTCGTAGCCGCCCTCGTCGATGACCTCGTGCCCGTCGCCGTGGTAGTGCCCGGCGAAGTCGCCGAAGACGCGGTGGCTGTGCGGCGCGATCTCCCCGGTGAGCTGCGCCAGCTCGTCGGCGGTGAACGCGGGGATGTGCATGGGGTGGTGCGACGCCATCACCACGTTCTCGTCCCAGCCCGGCGCGAGCGTGGCCAGCTGCTCCTCCAGGAAGGGCATGGTGCCGCCCTCGAAGTCGTGCAGGTCAGCCAGCTCGCTCAGCAGCCCGCCCTGGTGCCGCGTGTTGAAGTCCAAGGACACGAAGCGCAGCCCGCCGTAGTCGAAGGCCGCATTCTGGAACCACGCGTCGGCCTCCTGCACCGGCGTCCAGCCCGCCACCGGCCCGCGGGCCCAGCCCTCCATCTCCTGGCTGAGCGACTCCAGGTGGGGCCCGAAGACGCGGTCCCAGTCCTCCTCGTCCCCGACCTGGATGGGGTTGTCGCCCAACACCGGCAGGTAGGGCATGGGCAGCTCGTCCAGCAGGACCTTGCTCAGCTCCAGCCCGCCGCCCCAGCCGATGTCGCCGAGCACCAGCACCAGCTCGATGGCCCGGGCGTCCTCCTCCAGCGCGATCCAGTCGATGGCCCGCCGCAGTCGATCGGCGTGATCGCCCTCGCCGGTGATGTGCGGGTCGGCCAGCACCGCGAAGCTGAAGAGGTGCTCGCTGTCGGCGGGCGTCGGCTCCTCCTCGGTGGCGTCGTCGTCGTCCCCGATCGCCTCGGGGGGCGAGCAGGCGGCCAGGAGGAGCAGCAGGAAGAGCAAGCGCATCCCGTCGAGGGTACTCCGGCCCGGGGGGTGCGCCAGCGGCCTTCCCGGGGCACCCTGGCTCACGCGGGAGCGGCCCACCCCTTGCAGCAGGGGACAGCAACCGCCCTGGAGTCCTCATGCGACACGCCCTGCCCCTGGCCCTCCTCCTCACCGGCTGCGTCAGCGCCCAGCCCTTCGACCTGACCATCACCAACGGCGACTCCGCGCCCACCTTCCTGGCCGCCGGCGAGAGCACCGGGGTCCTGGTCGGCCTGCAGGAGGAGGTGGGCAGCCAGTGGGTCTGGCTCTCCAGCTCCCTGGCGTCGATGTGCATGCCCGAGTGCGGCGCGCCCCTGGGCGCCATCGTCTGCGCGGACATGGCCGCGGAGCTGAGCGCCGTCTACGGCCTGCTGCCGGGCGAGTCGGTGACCAAGAGCTTCGACGGCGAATTCTGGTACGTCGACACGTTGAACAACTGCGCCCGGGCGACGTCCCTCACCGGCGCCCTGCGCTCCCGGATCTGCCACGGCCCCAGCGCGATGATCGACTCCAGCGGGGAGGTGGTCGACGACGTCGACGCCAGCGGCCTGCTGGACGCACCCTCGGGAGCGACCGTGATCGACCCGTCCTGCGAGGAGCTCGACTTCACCCTGGACGATCCCACCGTGACCGTCACCGACTGAGGCGATCGGCCGGGGCTCCGTCCAGCGATCGCAGGCCGATCCCCCTCAAGATCCGGCGCAGTCCGTCGATGAGACCCCCGGGGAGGGTCTGGAACCCGGATGGGCCTGCGGGCGCAGATCATCGTGCATGTCGTCGCGACGGTGTTTCTGACGCTGTTGGCGGGCGGCTTTGTGCGCAGCCAGCGCGCAGCCGCCGACCTGCAGGAGGTCGCGGTGGATCATGGCCTGGAGGTCCTGCGGGCCCTGGCCGCCCCCTGCTCGGTGCCCCTGGCCACCGGCCAGACCGAGGAGCTGGACCGGGTGCTCGCCAGCTTCACCGCCGCCAGCGGTTGGGGCCGGCTGGACATGCTGGAGATCAGCGTGGTGGACCTGGAGGGGCGGGTGGTCGCGCACACCGATCCCCGCCGCTTCGGCCGCCTCCAGGAGGACGACTTCACGCAACAGGCCACCCGCGCGGACCACCCCATCTCCCGCACCCTGGAGACGAGCGCCGACCGCCGGGTCCGCATGGGCATGCCCATCGTGTCGAGCCTGCGGTGGGGCACGGTCACCGCCACGCTCTCCCTGCAGCGGGTCGACGACTTCGTATCCGACGCCCGCCGCGCGGCCCTGTTGGACATCGCCCTCGACGCGTCCCTCATCGGCGCCATGCTCTACGTCCTGCTGTCGGTGCTGGTGCTCCGGCCCATGCGCGACCTGGGGCGGGCGGTGCAGCGCCTCGCGGACGGCGACCTCCAGGCCCGGGTGGAGGAGCGTCGGCGAAGCCCCGAGTTCGCGCTCCTCGCCCGGGTCTTCAACCACCTGGCGCAGCGGGTCGACGACAGCACCCGCCGCCTGGAGACCCAGGTCCAGGAGCGCACGCAGGCCCTGGAGGCGGCCAACGCCGAACTGGGGCGCCTGGCCGCCACCGATGGCCTGACCGGCCTGGCCAACCACCGCAGCTTGCACGGGCAGCTGGACGTGGAGGTGGCGCGAGCGCGGCGGGACGGGGGGCCGCTGGCGATGGTCATGATCGACGTCGACCACTTCAAGGCCTTCAACGACGCACACGGGCACCCCGCCGGCGACGCCGTCCTGGCGGGCATCGGCGCCCTGCTGCGATCGCGCCTCCGCTCCACCGACCTGGCCGCGCGCTACGGGGGGGAGGAGTTCGCGGTGCTGCTCCCCCACACCGGCCTGGAGGCCGCCCAGGGCGTGGCGGAGCAGCTGGTGGCCGCGGCGCGAGGCCTCCGCTTCCCGGGGAGCGGCGTGGCCGAGGTGGGCGTGACGATCTCCGCCGGGGTGGCGCACTGGGCCGGGCACCACGAGTCCGCCGCCGAGCTCCTGGCCCGCGCCGACAACGCGCTCTACGCCGCCAAGGCGGGGGGTCGCGACCGGGTCGTCGCCAGCGTGGACGCGGCGCCGGCCGGTCCGGAGGGGGGGGCGTGATCACGCGCGCGTCCATGGCGAGCCTGCTGCTGGTCCTGCTCCTGGGATGCGCCCCGCCGGCCCCGCCGGAGGCCGCAGTGTCGGAGGTCTCCGAAGAGCAGATCGTGGCCGAGGGCCGGGCCGCCCTGCGGGCCGCGGGCATCGACATCATCCGGTTCGGGGTCACGCCCTACATCGCGCGTCAGGAGCTCATCGACTCCTACGGGCCCCTGCTGGATCACCTGGGCGATCGCCTGGGGCTGCCCCTGGAGCTTGTGGTCGGCGACTCCTACGAGGACATGGAGCAGCGGGCGATCGATGGCCGCGTCGACGTCGCCAACCTGCCGCCCTACGCCTACGTCCGCGCCTCCCGCCGCGCCCCCGGCCTGAAGGCCTTCGCCACCCACATCGCCAACGGCAGCCTCAGCTACGGCTCCTACATCATCGCTCGGGACGACGGCCCGGTGCGGCAGCTGAGCGACCTGCGCGGGGAGCGGGTGGGCTACGTCGATCTGCACTCCACGTCGGGCTTTCTGTTCCCGGCGGAGCGGCTGCTGGAGGAGGGCCTGCACCCCCTGCGGGACCTGGAGCCGGTGTGGCTGGGCGGGCACGACACGGTCTACGACGCGGTGGTGGCCGGTGACGTGGTGGCCGGGGCGCTGTACGCGGGCGGG
>CALCXL010000307.1 GCA_937907595.1 uncultured Pseudomonadota bacterium | reverse complement strand
CCCCGAACAACCACGAGACCCGGGCGACGCGACCGCCCAACCTCAGCACCGCGGCCTCGCCCTCCGCCTTCGTCCGGCCGTAGACCTGCACGGGGCAGGGGGCGTCCTCCTCGGACCAGGGCCCCTCCCCTTCGCCGAACACGTAGTCGGTGCTGACGTGGACCAGGGGCACGGCCAGCCGGGCGCAGACCGCGGCCAGCCGGGCGGGCAGCCGCGCGTTGAGGGCCTGGGCCTCAGCCGGGCGCTGCTCGCAGCCGTCGACGTGGGCCAGGGCGGCGGCGTTGAGGACGGCGCGCGATCGGCGCACCAACGGCTCCAGGGCGGCCTCGTCCGCCGTCGCCAGGTCCATCTCCTGCCGGGTGGGCGCGATGGGGGCGGTGCCGCAGGCCGCGATCAGGGCCCGCCCCAGTCGACCGCTGCCGCCCAGGACGAGCAGGCCGCGATCCCCCGAGCCCGCCTCCCCGCTCACGCGTCGGAGACTTCCACCAGCCAGCACTTGAGGTAGCGGGACTCCGGCACGGCCAAAGGCACCGGATGGCACGGAGCCTGATCCCCACGGACCAGGACGCGCAGGCGGCGGCGGCTGCGCTCGGCGGCGTCGGCCACCACGGTGGCGAAGCGGTCCTCCTGCAGGTGGTGCGAGCAGGAGGCCAACACGGCCACGCCGCCGTTGTTGACGGTGCGCAGGGCGTTGGCGAAGAGCCCCTTGTAGGCCCGGGTGCCCGCCGCCACGTCCTTGCGGCTGCGAATGAAGGAGGGCGGGTCGCAGACGACGGCGTCGAGGCTGCGGTCCGGCACGTCCTCCAGGAACCGGCGCACGTCGGCGGCCACCGCGCGCACGGACAGGTCGTTGGCGGCGGCGTTCTGGGCGACGACCGCGCAGGCGGAGACCGAGCGGTCCACGCAGGTCACGTCGGAGGCTCCGGCGGCGGCGGCGTGAAGGCCCCACTGGCCGACGTAGCTGAACAGGTCGACGACGCGACCGCGCGCCAGGGCGGGCACCATGCGGCGCCGGTTCTCCCACATGTCCAGGAACAGGCCGGTCTTCTGGCCGCCCCAGGGGTCGAAGGACACGCTGACGCCGTCGTCGTCCACGATCCACGGTCCGTCGACGTCGCCGAAGCCAGCCTCCACCACCGGGGGCAGGCCCTCCAGCTCGCGACCGCGCCCGTCGCACTTCCACAGCAGGCCGCTCAGGCCGAAGCCGTCGGCGAGCACGCGCTGCAGCGTCGGCCTCCAGCGTTCCATGCCCGCGGAGTTGGCCGTCGCCACCGCGCGATCGCCGTAGAGGTCGATGATCAGGCCCGGCAGGCCGTCGGCCTCCCCGTGCAGCCAGCGCAGGGCCGTCCGGCCGGCGCAGACCCGGCGACGCAGCGTCATCGCGCGCTGCAGCCGCTCCCGCAGCCAGGCTTCGTCGACGTCGACCCCCGCGCGCCGCTCCAGGATCCGCCCGGAGATCAGGGTGTTGGGGTGACCGTGCGCCAGCCCCACGAAGCGGCCGTCGGACTCCACCACCTCCACCAGCTCCCCCGGCTCCAGGTCCTTCGGCACGTCGGCCAGCTGGTTGCTGAAGACCCAGGGGTGGCCCTGGAGCACGCGGTGGCGCTTGCCGGGGCGGAGGGTGAGGCGCTTCAAACCGTGGCCACGCCGCGTTGGTGCGCGTTCGTGATCAGGCCGTACTCCGTGAATTCGACCTCCCGCTGGGGCAGCACCAGCTTGCCGTCGACCTCGCCCCGGTGGGCCGACACGCGGAGGCGGGGCAGGCGCCTGAACCGCTCGTCCAGGGGCAAGGGCCGGGCGGGGTGGGCCGACAGCCACCCGAGCATCTTCCGCATGTTCAGGGTGGCCGCCAGCTCCCGGTCGTCGCCCAGGCAGGCGAAGTCGAAGCGGTCCGAGCGCAGGCGGATCGGCTGGGTGGCGCGGGTCAGGAAGAGGTCCAGCAGCAGGTAGGGGCCGCCCTGGGCGTCGAAGCCGGGGCGCTCGGGCAGGTTGCGTCCCCGGAGGGTGCGCTGGGGTACCGCGGTCGCGCGGTCTCCGTCGGGCTCGATCTCGCCCATGCAGCCCCAGGCGAAGCCCTCCCGCTTGACCTCGATGACGGCGCCCTCAGCGGTCTCGAACCGCACCGCGCCGGGCCAGTCCCCCGACGCGGACGTCGCCCGGATGGGCTCGATGTCCTGCGTTCGGTCCCGCCCCAGGACCAGCACCTCCATGCCGCCCTGGCGCAGGTGCCCGGCCCGCTCCTCGGCGTCGGCCAGCTCGTCGCACGTCGACAGGAACGAGGGCACGTCCTTGGAGAGCGTCTGGGCCGCCGTGTACAGGTCGATGCCGGTGGTGTCCGCCAGGCGGTGCCGCATCCACTGCAGCTTGCTCTTGTAGTCCTCGGACGGCAGGAGGATGAGGCGCCAGGCGGCGTCCCGGGGACCGAAGGGGCCTCCACCGCGGCCCAGGGCGTCGGTGAGCGGGCCACCGAAGGGCGCGGGCACCGGGACGCCGGGCTCGCTGAAGGGCTCCAGGGGGTCGATGGCCTCCAGCTCCCAGTAGGAGCTGACCGCGTCCAGGGGCAGGGCCTCCATCTCCCCGGTGTCCAGGGGGCGGATGGCGGCGGTGGACAGGGCCAGCAGGGAGGCCTCGTCCACGGCCTTCAGGCGCTCCAGGGTGGGCGGGTCCTCGGGCAGATCGGCGTCGGGCGGCGGCGGCTCCAGCACGCGGAGGCGGTCCGTCGGCAGGGGCTCGATGGAGTCGTCCTCCGTCGCAGTCGGGGGCGCGTAGGCGGCGTTGCTGATGTCGGCCGGGGCCGTGGGCGCCGGGCCTTGGACCGCGGGCAAGCTGGCCGACGTGGTGCCCCGTCGCCCCAGCCCGGTGAAGCCGAGCCGGCTCCTCACCACGGGCGCCTTCACCGGCGCTTGGGCGGGCGCGTCCTCCACAGGCTCGCTGTCGGCCGCCGCCTGCAGCCGGGCCAGGACATCGGCCGGCATCATCGATCGGGCCTGGGGGGTGAGTCCGGCCAGGAGCTCGCGGGCGCGATCGGGCGCGACGGCGGGCTCCACGGCAGGGTGCGGCTCCGCCAGATCCGGCGACGGAGGCAGCAGGGTGCCGCAGTACATGCAGCTGGCGTTGTTCACGCCGTTGGGGCGGCCGCAGGAACCGCAGTTGCGCACGCTCACGGGAGACTCCGGTGCCCTCTCGGTCCCGCGGTTGCCGGGGCGCGGGGGCCGGACTATAGCAACGCAGCGTGAAGGATCTAAGCGATCGACCAGTCCCCCACCGCGTGCGTGCACGATGGGCGGGGTTGACGCTGATCGAATACGTCAAGCGGGTGCAGCCGAGCATCGTGGAGAGCGAGGTCCGCGAGCACGTCGCCGCCGGCCGCTACCGCCTGCGCGACGGGCCGGTGCTCACCATCGACCACGTGGTGGAGGCGGAGACCACCCTGCTCATCGACGTCCCCGCCAAGCCCGACGACGACGCCTTCCTGCCCACCCCCCAGGGCCCGCTGCCCCTGCTCTTCCAGGACGAGCACCTGGTGGTCATCGACAAGCCGCCCGGGCTGCTCTCCTACCCGCTGGGGCCGCGCAAGATCGCCGCGCTCTCCTTGATGGAGCGGCAGATGGAGGCGGCGGGGGAGGACCCGGAGTTGCGCCCGCTGCACCGCATCGATCGGGAGACGTCGGGCCTGCTGATGATGGCGCGCAGCAAGCGGGCGGACCGGCGGATCAAGAAGCAGTTCCAACGCAAGCAGATCGACAAGAGCTACCTGGCCATCGCCCGCGGGCAGGTGGCGGGCGGGGTGCAGATCCTCAAGGGTGCCATCGGTCCGGACCCCAACCCGGAGATCCGCATCCGCATGGCCCAGGTCGCCGACGGCAAGCCCGCGGAGACCTGGACCCGCAACCTGGGCAGCTTCGGCGACGACGACTGGGGGGAGGCCGGTCGCGGCTACACCTGGGTGGAGTGCCGCCCCCGCACCGGCCGCACCCACCAGATCCGCGTGCACCTGGCCGCCCGGGGGCATCCGCTGGTGGGCGACAAGGTCTACTGCGATGGGGGACGCGCCTTCCTGCGCCGATGGGACGGGCTGCTGGACGCCGACGACATCGCCCAACTGGGGCACCGCCGGCACGCGCTGCATGCCTGGACGCTGGCCCTGTGCCACCCCGAGTCGGGCGAGCCGCTGCGCCTGGAGGCCCCGGTGCCCGCCGATCTGCTCGCCTTCGCCCAGGCCCACGGGGGCGGCCCGCCCCGGGTCCAGGCGCCATGAGCGAGCTCGAGCACGGCCAGGTGCTGCAGTGCGTGCCGATCTTCCCGCTGCCCTCGGTGGTGCTCTTCCCCCACACCCTGCTGCCCCTGCACGTCTTCGAGCCGCGCTACCTGGCGATGATCGATCACGTCCTCAACACCGAGCACCAGCACCTGGGCGTCGCCCAGCTCACTGGCGAATGGCAGGCCGACTACGCGGGGCGACCGCCCGTCTGCCCGGTGTTCGGCTTGGGACAGGTGGTGCAGCACGAGCGCGACGAGCAGGGGCGCCGCAACATCCTGGTGCGCGGCCTCGCCCGGGCCACCCTGCTGACCGAGCTCCCCCCCGACGATCCCTGGCGCGCGGTGAGCTGCCGGGTGAGCGACTCCGGGCCCGTGCCCCAGGACCCCGACGCGCGCATGGCCACCCTGCGCAGCCTGCTGGCGACGTGGCTGGCCGGTGTGCCCGGCCTGGACATGAGCCGGGCCGAGTCGCTGTTCGACCCCGCCACGGCCGTGGTGCACGTCCTGGACTCCGCGGCCAGCGCCCTGCCCTTCGACCCCGCGGTCAAGCAGGCCCTGTTGGCTGAATGCGACGTCGACGCCCGCCTGGACCGCCTCATCCTCGCGCTGGTGGAGCTCCCGCCGGCGAGCTGAGGAGCGGCCTCACCGAGCCGGCGACGACCAGGGCTTTTGGCTCAGCGACGGGCCAGGATCGACCGACGGCGGCCACGGGGAGCCTCCGGCCTCGCCCGCTCCGTCGCGGCGAGGCGGCCCGCGTCGATGCCCGGGGGCAGGAAGCTGGCCGAAGGCGCGTCGGCGTAGTCGATCCAGCGGTCGCTGTCGGGGCGCAGGGCGACCCGCACCTCCAGGGAGATCCCCGCCGAGCGCAGGCGCTCCAGCCCCGCGTCTTCGGGGGCGGCGGAGTAGCCCGGCGCCCCGACGAACGCGGTCGCGCCCAGGGCGAAGCCAGCGGCCCCGGCCGTCCGGGCCACAGCGCAGGCCTCGTCGACGGCCTCGCGGTCACCGGCCTTCAAAGGCCCCAGGTGCAGCGCCTCCACGCCGCGAGTTCGCAGCCCGGTCAGGGAGAGGGAGCGAAGCTCCGCCGGCGAGACCTGCAGCCGCATGCGGGCCCCCGGGGGCAGCGAGGCCACCAGGCCGGACAGCGCGCCGGGGTCGGGCAGGGAGCCGACCAGGTCCACGAAGCGAACGCCCAGCAGGCAGCAGGCGCCCACGTCCTCGGCGGTGTCTTGCCCCAGGAGCACGGGGCTCGCGGCGAAGCGGCCCTTGTCTGATCGCAGCCCCGGCGGCCGGCCCGTGGCGGCCCAGGGCGGACCCCCGACCCCGTTGTAGCGGGCGTAGTCCAGCAGCTTGCGATCCAGGGGCCAGCGTCCCGGCCGATCCGACGCCAGGGCCTGCGCCAGCCGATCGGCCTCGCCCCCCGCCTCCAGCACCTCCAGCCCCGCGAGCAGACCGCCGTCGGAGCCGACCAGGCCGTCCACCTCCAGCACCCGGCCCGCCGCCTCGGGCCACAGCGCGCCCAGGGGCCCGGCCCCCAGGACCGTGGAGCAGCCGGCGTGACGGGCCTGCCTGGCCGCTTCCAGGCCATCGGCCAGCAGCGCAGGGTGCAGCCAGATCACGGCGACGTCGGGCTTCAAGGCGCGGGACAGGCCACGCAGGGACCCGGCCGGGCCCAGGGCGGGCACGTCGGGGTGGCGCTCGTCGTGCACCAAGGCGCGGTGCGTCGATCCGTACTTGACCGCGGAGGCCAGACCCAGCAGCCCCAGGGGCAGGACGTCGCCGCGCTCCCGGGGGATCGCGAAGCTCAAGCCACGGTGCAGCCCCTGCCGGTCACCGGGCCGGACGAAGAGGACGCGAAGGGACCGAGGGCGGGCCAAGGGGCCCTACATGCTCTCTTCGGTCTCGACCGGGTAGATGTCCAGACCGAGGTAGTCGATGCCGCCCTTCCAGTCGTGGAACTTGTTGTCGTAGAACTGGGAGTCGTTGACCGTGAAGGAGATGAAGCCGTGCTCCGGCGCGGTGAACTCCATGGCCAGGCCGACCACGTGGAAGCGCGTCATGGACCCGTCCTCGTGCTCGAAGCGCATGACCACGGCGCCGTAGGGCTCCTCTGCCACCGGGCCGCGGTCGCCTGCGGGCTCCGCGGTCACGCCCTCAGGCAGCTCCTTGAGCTTCTCGTACTTGCCGGCGCCCGCGACGGGCATGCCGTCGGCCGTGATGTAGAGGTTCTCCTTGTACTTGCCCGTGTCCGTGACGGTGTACTTGCCGTTCTCCTCGCCCGTCGTCTCCAGGGTGATCTTGTTCCCCTTGCAGACGTGCAGCCGGAACTGCCAGCTGGCCTGGACGTCCATGAAGTTGTGGTACTCGTAGGTCAGCGGCTTGTAACACTCGCCCGACTCGAGCTCCCGACCGATCTTGCTCAGGTAGTCCAGGTAGTCGGCCGCCGGCATCTTGCCTTCGCCCACCGCCTTGCACTTCTCCAGGTTGGTGGTCAGCCAGTCGTCCAGCAGCGCCGGGCGCCCCAGGAACGCGGTCTCGAAGTACTGGAGGTCTTCCAGGTTCGAGATCCGGAAGTCCCCGTTCATGATCTCGCCGTTGACCAGCGCCTGCAGGTAGACCAACGCGTCGCTGCGCTGCACCGCGCGGGTGCTGTCGGTCAGGTTGGCGAAGTCGGGCGGGTTCCAGCACTCCATCTTGCCGACCACCAGCTTGCCGACGGGCAGCGGCGCCTCCTCCGCACCCTTCTTCTTCTTCTTCTTCTTCCCCTTGGCGAAGGCCGGAGCGGCGAGCAGGGCAACGGCCGCGAGGGCCACGAGCAGGACGGTCAGGAAGCGGCGCATGCGATGCCCTCCAGGGAGTCTGCGCCGTCGGTGCGACGGGCTGACGGAAGCGGGCCGATGGTAGCGGCGGCCCCGCGTGGGTTCAATCCGTGCCCAAGCAGCACAGGGCGGCCCCCCTCAGGAGGACCGCCCCGTACGTGCGAACAGGTCACGCGCGCCGAATCCGACGTGCGCGAGGCCCCTGTCCTGCGGAGATCCGACGTCCTGTCCGGTGGTGCGTGCGAGCACGCGCCGGGGAGGGGCGCCAGGAGCAGAAGCTCCCTTAGATCTTGCCCTGCAGGAAGAAGGCGATGACGAGCGCGTAGATGCACAGCGACTCGATCAGGGCCAGGCCGATGATCATCGGGGTCTGGATCTTGCCGGCGGCGCTGGGGTTGCGGGCGATGCCCTGCAGGGCGGCGAAGGCGGCGAGGCCCTGACCGATGCCACAGCCCATGGCGGCGACGCCGATGGCGATGCCAGCGGCCATGCCGACCGAACCGGCGGCCTCACCCGAGAGGCCCTCAGCGAAGGCCATCGAGGGCAGGAGGAGGGTGGCGAGCATGGTCAGGGGGACGAGCAGGTAGCGAGCGTTGCGCATGGGAGTCTCCGATGGGTGGCGGTGGCCACCGCTGGGTTCAGTGTTCGTCGTGCGTTTCGACAGCGAGCGCGATGTACATCACGCTCAGGAGGGAGAAAACGAAGGCCTGGATGAAGGACACGAAGATGCCCAACCCCAGGAAGACCACCGGGATGCCGTAGCCCAGGACCATCCCCAGGGTGTTCGGCAGCTGGTTCAGGAAGATGTCGAGGACCAGGTGGTCGCCGAAGATGTTGCCGTACAGGCGCACGGCCAGGGACACCGGCCGGACCAGGTGGGAGACCACCTCGATCAGCACCATCAGCGGCGCGAGCCAGAGCACGGGGCCCATGAAGTGCTTTGCGTAGTTGACCAGGCCCTGCCGCCGGATCCCGGAGATGTTGTAGACCAGGAACACGGTGATCGAGATGGGCAGGTTGGTGTTCAGCTGGTCCGTGGGCGGCAGGAAGCCAGGGAACACGCCCATCATGTTGGACACGAGCACGTACAGGAACACGCCGGCGATCAGCGGGAAGAAGCGCTCCGCGTCCGCCCCCAGCACGCCGCGGCACATGTTGAGGATCGACTCGACGTAGAGCTCGAAGAAGTTGCGGGGCTTGAGGTTGGCCTCGGGGATCAGCCCCTCAGGTCCCTTCGGGGCGCGCAGCATCGCCGAGCGGGCGAGCCAGGCCACCAGCAGGCACAGGACCGTCGCCAGCATGGAGTGGGCAAACGGCAGGTACTTCGCCCCCTCCTCAGTCCCCAGAAAGGGAATGAGGGAGAGCCAGGTGAACGCACCTTCGGACGCAAGGGCCGCGGGCATCATTTCGTAACGCTCTCCTGTTTGCAGGACCGGTAGGGCCCTACGTCAACCACTCGACAACCTGGGACAGGATCACCCCGGCAAAGATCACGCTGAGGCCGATCAACACCCCCACCGCATCCAGCTGCAACCCCACCACAAGCAGGGTCAGCGAGCCGGCCAGAAGCCCGAACTTGACCGCGAGGCGGCCCATGACCGCCCCCACTCCGCCTTCCGGCCCCGCGGTCGTCTTCACGACGATCCTCGCCAGGAGCCAGAAATTGACGATGGCCACTGCGCCGCCTGCAAGCACCCCCACGCCACGCGGTATGCCCCCGAGCGTGTGCCCGGCGACCGCGGCGGGAACGAGCAGCAAGGCGGCCAAGAGCACCACGCGCTGCGTTTCCCTGGGGATGCCCTCGGTGACCGGCGGAGGAAGCTTCTCCCCCATCCGATCGGGCTCGTTCCCGTCCCTGGATTCCAATGAATCGGCCACTTTCGCGATCCCCGGTTCGACGTCGACTCGCATCGCCGCGGAGCCTGGTGTCTTGAAAGCGCCGCCCTCCTACCCCCCACCGTTGGTGGTGTCAACTCAACACGGCCTCAAAATGCACCGCGATCGGGGCGCAGGGGCCGCAGGTCCAGGGCCGCGCAGAAGGGCGGGAAGGGGGCGACGTCGGGCACTTGCGGAGCGATCGGATCGCCGTGGGATCGCGGTGGGATCGAAGATCGCGGAAGATCCAGATGCCCCCCCGGATCCGACGTCGGCGCGAGCCGCGCGGCCGACCCCTCAGGCCCCGGGGGGAGCCCCAGCCTTGAGTCGCCGACGGTGCTCCAGCTCCGCGCGGGCCCGGCGCCCCAGGAGGAACCCCAGCGGAGCCAGCACCGACCCCACCGCCAGCGCGCCCCACCAGGGAACGGCCGCGACCAGGACCAGCACCGCGAAGCCCGACGCGCCCAGGATCGTCCCAGCGGCCACCTCCACCTCTTGCAGTTGGGGTCCTGGGGGGGGGCTCCAGCCCGTGGCCGGGTCCGGCGGCAGCACGTTGGTCAGGGGCCAGAGCTGCCAGGACACCCAGACCAGGCGGTACCACTCGTTGTCGCCCCGCCCCGGGAAGTTGGTGGGCGGCCCCTCCGCCCAGCCCTCGCCGGTCGGCCCCAGGCAACGGATCGGCGGGGAGCCGCGCAGGGTCGACAGCTTGAGGGAGTCCTCGTAGCGAACCGGCAGGTAGGCGGACAGCTCGGGGTTCGCCCGGTCGCGCAGATCCGTGAACCCGCCCAGGGAGTTGGCCGGGCGCATGGGCTTCTTCCGGTCGACCCGCCAGCGACCGTAGTAGTCGCTGTGCACCTTCGCGCGTACGAACCACACCACCAGGGAGCTGACGGCCAACAGCAGGCCGATGGTCAGGAACCCGCGGTCCTGCAGGAGGGTGAGGCTGGAGGCCCCATCCCACAGCGCGACCGCGCCCCACACCACCAGCAGCTGGTAGATGGCGGACAGGCCGTTGAACATGGAGTGCTTGCGCGGGTCCAGGTGGTGCTCGACCTGCCAGTCCAGCAGCGCCAGGCAACCGTCGCAGACGTAGTACCCGCGTCCCACGATCTCCCGCGGCGCGTCCTCCTCCGTGGTCACCCCCGACGACAGGTGCTTGAGCGTCCGTGCGAAGCGGACCTCGACCACGTTGTAGGCGTCCAGCCCACAGTAGATGCACTGCGTCATGGCCGCCGAGTGTAGACCCCGCGGCCCCCAGGGGTCGGGATCTCGCTCGGCGAATCGTTGCAAGGGTCGTGGCCTCCGCTACCATCGCGCGCCGTGGCAGATTCCGACTCCCTGCAGAAGTTCGGCCTCATCGGCGGCCTGGTGTTCGCCGTGGTGGCCGGTGGCCTCTACTTCCAGGCGACCCGGGAGCCCGGCGCGGAGACCCTGCGCACGCTGGAGGCTCGCCCCAGCGCGTCGTCGGCGGCGGGCGCCCCGGCGGAGCGGGCCGGCAGCATCCCCGTGGGCGTGCTCGGCATGATGCAGAACCCCCGCGTGGCGCCGCCCGAGGGTGCGGCCGCGGTGGAGCGCGCCCTCAAGGCCGCCCTGAAGCCCCTCAACCGCTGCTACGACGCCCAGCAGTCCAGCCACGAGCCCGACGGCACCCTGTACGTGAAGCTGCACACCACGGCCGACGGCAGCGCGCGGGACGTGCAGCTGGCCTTCCGGGGCCCCTCGGGCGAGGCCTTGCACAACTGCGCCTCGGCCGCCCTCGCGGCGGTGCGGTACGAGGACGTCGCGGCGGACACCCTGGTGTCCTGGCCCCTGCGCTGGGCCCGCGGCAAGGGCCTGACCCTCCGCTGATGGCCGCCTGGCTGCAAGCGCTGCTCCTGGGCATCGTCCAGGGCCTGACCGAGTTCCTGCCCGTCTCCTCGTCGGGCCACCTCGTCCTGTCGCAGGCGTGGTTGGGGGACACGTTCTTCGCGGCGTCGGACGCTGTCTTCTTCGACCTGGTGCTGCACGTCGGCACCCTCCTGCCGGTGCTCTGGTTCTACCGGGTGGAGTTGGGGCGCATCGTGCGCGCGGTCTTCGACGTGTCGCGCCTGCGCGAGCAGGGCCCGATGGGCTGGCTGAAGGCCGACCCCGATCGCTGGCTGGCCTTCCTGGTCTGCGTGGCCACGGTGCCCACCGGCATCATCGGCGTGACGCTGGAGGACACCTTCGAGTCGCTCTTCGGCTCCGTCGTGCCCGTGACCGCGGCCCTGGCCTTCACGGGGGCGCTGCTCTTCGCCACCCGCAACCTGCCCGAGCGGGTCGGCGGCGTGCCCTTCGGGGTGGGCACGGCCCTGCTCATCGGCCTGGCGCAGGGCATTGCCATCACGCCGGGGATCTCGCGCTCGGGCTCCACCATCGCGGTCGCCCTCTTCCTGGGCCTGCCCCGCGAGCAGGCCGCCCGCTTCTCCTTCCTGCTGAGCATTCCGGCGATCCTGGGCGCCGTCGTCCTCAAGTCGCGGCACGGCGTGCCCCTGGACGGGGTCGACTTCGCGGCCGTGGCGGCGGGCTTCGCGGCGGCCGTGGTGGTGGGCTACGGCGCGCTGACGATGCTGGTGGCCCTGGTCAAGAAGGGCGGCCTGCACCGCTTCGCCTGGTACCTGTGGCCGGCCTCCCTCGCCGCCTTCGTCCTTCTGCGGGGCTGACGCGAATGAGGCTCTGACGTGAAGCGCATCGACGACATCGACTGGGCCGCCTGGAGCGGCGAAGTCGCCACCCTGCTGTTCGTGGTGCGCGACGGGCAGGTCCTGCTGATCCGCAAGAAGCGCGGGCTGGGGGCGGGCAAGGTCAACGCCCCGGGCGGGCGGGTCGAGGGGGACGAGACCCCGGCGCAGTGCGCGGTCCGCGAGGTGCAGGAGGAGCTGCTGGTGACGCCGACCGGCCTGATCCACCACGGCGAGCACCGCTTCCAGTTCGTCGACGGGTACCGGCTGCACGTGCACGTCTTCACGGCGACAGGCTGCGAGGGCCAGGCGGGGGAGACCGAGGAGGCGATCCCCTTGTGGACCCCGGTCGACGCCATCCCCTTCGACGAGATGTGGGCCGACGATCGCCTCTGGATCCCCACCATGCTCGCGGGCGGCCGCTTCGACGGGCGCTGGATCTTCGACGGCGACCGGATCGTCGACTACGTGCTGCGTACCGACCCTCCGACCGGCCTTCCCGTGCACGCGCCCTCCGGCTTGGAGTAGCCTGTCCCCATGAGTCGGGTGCTTCTCATCATCGCGCTGACGCTGCTGACCACCGCCGTCCAGGCGGGGGAGGCCGACAAGGCGGCCCTGGTGGCCTACGAGGCGCACGAGGAAAACTGCGCCGCCGTGGCCGCGGGCGACACCAACTCCGCCCTGGCCGAGCAGCAGATCGTCGTCACCTCCGCGTGGCAGAGCGTCGTGCAGGCCTACGACAACACCGGCCGCGCCTACCTCCTGTACTGGCGCGGCGTCCTGTCGCAGTGCCTGGGCCAGGAGGACCGCGCGGCGAAGGACCTGCAGCTCTTCGTGGAGCTGGAGCAGTTCGACGATCGCTTCTCCGCCCTGGTCAAGGACGCCCACAAGCGCCTGCGCCGCATGAAGGTGGAGGTCCGGGAGCCGGGGCAGGCCGAGATCGAGGCCGCGAAGGCCGCCAAGGAGGCCGGCGGCGACTACTCCATCGCCCGCGACGCCCGGCAGCTCAAGCCGGCGAAGCGGAAGACGACGGTGCCCTTCGGCGCGATCGCGCTCGGGGGCGGCTACCAGCGCCTGGGGCCCTTCAACTACGCGCTGGTGAGCCTGGAGCTGGCGGTGCAGCTGGTGGGCCCCCTGCGGCTGGTGGGCGGCGTGCGTCCGGGCTGGGCCATCTCCGAGTCCATCTCGCTCACGGTCGACGACGAGCTTGAGACGACCACGGAGCCCACGGAGACCCGCATGCTGCTCAACGGCGCCATCGGCTTGGAGCTGGGCTTCGCGGCCGGTCCGGTGCGGCCCCGGGTCGCGCTGATGGCCCAGTTCGCGCCCAACCTCACCTACTCCACGCTGGAGGCGGAGGACGGCACGGTCAGCGATCGGCCCGACTGGCCCGCCTTCCTGGCCGGCGCGGTCCTGGCCGGGGGCGTCGACATCCCCCTGAGCACCGACACGGTCGCCCTGCGCATCGCCGGCGAGGTCGGCAACCTGGGCCCGCAGTTCAACGCGAAGATCGGAGGCGGCTTCGTCATCGGGTTGCCCCGACCGCGCCAAGCCCGCCGTTGATCGGTAACCTCCGCGCCATGCGCGTCGCCTACGCCCTCTGCCTCTTGCTCCTGCTCGCCGGCTGCCCCAAGGGCGGCTCGTCGACGTCGGGCGATTCCGCTCCCTCAGCCTGGGTCCTCTTCGACGTGTTCGAGGCGGGGACCGACGCCGGCCTCTCGGCCGTGATCTGGCCGGAGAGCGCGCCGGAAGCCGGGGAAGTCATCCTGGAAGGCGCCGCCGACCAGGACATCCGCTACGAGGGCCTGGGGCGCACCGACGAGGGCTTCGTCCTGCCCTTCACGCCCGGCAGCACCATCGCGGTCATGGTCTGGGCCCGCGGCCACGAGCTCAAGCGGGTGGAGGCAAAGCTGAAGGCGGGGGCCAACCTGCTGGAGGTGTCCTTGAAGGCCACCGCGGTGCCCGAGGACCAGCTGCCGGAGGCCATCCAGACCGACGTGCTGCCCAACCTCCCGTCGAACATCCGACGGGGGACCTGAGCCCCACCCTCCGGATGATCGCCCTGGAGCGCCGACGGTGATCGAGCGCACCTTTCGCTTCGTGCTGCGCCACCGCGTGGCCGTGCTCGTCGTCTGCGCCCTCATCACGCTGCTCTCCCTGGCCGGCGCCTCGCGCATGGTCGTGGCCTCGTCCATCGGCGGCCTGTTCCTGGGGGAGGTGCCCGAGTACGCCAGCTACCTGGAGCGCGCGGCGCAGTTCGGCAACGACGAGGCCTTCGTGGTGGCCTACGAGCACCCGAACCCGCTGGACGCGGACGCCGTGCAGGCCCTGGAGCGGGCGGCGGCGGCGATCGAGGCCTGGGACGACGTGGCCAGCGTCACCAGCCTGCTGGACGCGGTGGACGTGCGGGGCGTGGACGGCGCCCTGGTCATCCAGCCCTACGTCGACATCGCGCGGGAACAGGGACCCGAGGAGGCGCGGCGGCGGCTGATGGCGGATCCGCGCTACGCCGGCGCCGTGCTCGCGGAGGACGGCAGCGCCGGCGCCCTGCTCATCGAGCTCACGGTCGACCCCCTGCGCCCCGTGGAGACCGGCCCCACCCTGGTGGGCGACG
This sequence comes from uncultured Pseudomonadota bacterium, assembly GCA_937907595.1. GTDB lineage: Bacteria > Myxococcota_A > UBA796 > UBA9615 > UBA9615 > CALCXL01. The sequence goes on along the minus strand of CALCXL010000307.1, from coordinate 8,744 downwards.
CCCTGGATCAACTGGAGGCCGTCGGCTTCGATCGCGCCGGGCTGCACCGCGCCGGGGACCCCGCGGTGGTCGCCGAGGTCATGAAGGAGAGCTACCGCAACATCTCAGTGCTCTTCCCCCTGTCCGCGGTGGCCTTGTTGGCGATCGTGCTGCTGCTCTTCGGGCGGCTGGCTCCGGCGGCGATGGCCATGGGCATCGGCCTGGTCTCCGTCGCCTGGACCGTCGGCTTCAACTCCATCCTGTCCCGGGAGTTCAGCATCTTCGCGGCGATGGTCCCCGCGGTGGTCCTGACCGTCGCCTTCTCGGACATCGTGCACCTGTGGAGCGCCTACCTCATCGAGCTCCGCGAGGGCAAGGCGAAGGAGGAGGCCATCATCGCGGTGTCGGGGGAGGTGGGATCGGCCTGCCTGCTGACGTCGGCCACCACCGGCCTGGGCTTCCTCAGCCTGGCCGCCGTGCCCACGCCCATGTCCCGGCAGCTGGGCTTCGTGCTCGGCTTCGGGGTCTGCGTGGCCCTGCTGCTGGCGGTGACGCTGGTGCCCGTGGCGCTGTCCTACATGAAGACGCCGGATCTGCACGATCGCGGCCGCGTCGACCGCTGGCTCGACCGCCTGGTCAGCGCCTGCGCCGGGCTCTCCACCCGCCGCCCCGGTTGGGTGCTGGCCGCCTTCGCCCTGGCGATGCTTCCCCTGGGCGTCGGCGCCAGCCGCTTCACCGTGGAGGCCGACTTCGCCCAGCGCTTCGACCCCGAGCACCCCCTGCGGGTCGATCAGCGGTGGTTCGAGGAGCGGTTCTCGGGCGCGTCGACCCTGGAGGTGTTCATCGAGGCGAAGGAGCCCGGCGGGATCGTCGACGCGGCCCTGTTCGGGCGCATCGCCGCCTTCCAGGAGGAGCTCGTGGGGTTGCCGGCCATCGACCGGGCGGTCTCCGCCGTCGACGCCGTGCAGGCCGCCCACGGGGCCCTCACCCAGCAGCAGGGCGTGCCGACGGAGGCCAACGCCGTCCCCCAGCACCTGCTCCTGCTGGACATGGCCGACTCGGAGCGCGCCGGCAAGATGCTGGACGCCTGGCTGGACTTCGAGCGCACGGTGATGCGCATGCAGCTCCGATCCACCGAGCACGGCTTCCTGGCGACGGGGGACCTGGGGCAGCACATCGCCGCGTTGGGGGCCGAGCGGCTGGGGGACGCCGCCACGGTGGAGGTGACCGGCCTGGCCTACCTGCTGGGCTGGAGCTTCAACCGCATCGCCGAAGGGCAGCGCAACGCCTTGCTGGGCTCCTTCCTGCTGATCGCGGTGCTCATGGCCCTGGGCCTGGGCTCCCTGCGCATGGGCCTGGTCTCCATGCTGCCCAACCTGCTGCCGCTCTTCGCCCTGGTGGCCTACGCGGGCTTTCGCTGGGACGGCGTGGACACGGACATCGTCATCGTCTGCGTCATGGCCATCGGCATCGGCGTGGACGACACCATCCACTTCCTCATGCGCTATCGGGTGGAGAGCGAGCGCGACGTCCCCCGGGCCCAGGCCATCGAGCGCACCTTCCACTACGCCGGGCGCGGCATCGTCATGACCACCGTGATCCTCTGCGCCGGCTTCCTGCCCTTCGCCTTCAGCGACTACTTCACCATCAACCTGCTGGGCACGGCCCTGCCCGGGGTGCTGATCGTGGCGCTGTTGGCCGATCTGCTGCTGGTGCCGGCCATGATCCAGACCGGGCTCATGCCCACCAACAAGCGGCGACCGGCCGGGGAGAGCGCCTGATGGCGAAGAAGCGAAAGCAGAAGGTCGCGCCTCCTGCGCAGGCCGAGCCCGGCGGAGGGCTGGGAGGACTGGCCGCCGCCCTGCGCGCGAGCGGGCTGGCCCCGGTCGCTCCCCCAGAGGCCCCCTCACCGCCCCCGACGGCAGCCCCGAAAGCCCCCCCGAAGGCACCCGAGACCGCGCCGACCGCTCCCCGGCCCCCCGCCACGCCCGGCGCGAAGACCGGCGAGTTCAAGGGCAAGGTGGTGGTGCGTCGGGAGAAGAAGGGCCGGGGCGGCAAGACGGCCACGGTGATCCAGGGCGCCTCCATCGTCGCCGCCGACCGAGCGGCCCTGGCGAAGCGTCTGCGCAAGGCCCTGGGCTGCGGGGCGCGGGAAGAGGGCGAGACGGTGGTGGTGCAGGGCGATCAGCGCGAGCCGGCGAAGGCCTGGCTGGAGAAGCAGGGCGCGGTGGTGGTGATCGGGAACTGATCGGTCGACGGCGACGACGCCCCTACCAGCGGCCGACGATCGCCCCGGGCAGGATCGCGACCTGCAGGCCCGGCCCCCGACTCCAGTAGTCGCGCTGCGTCGGCCCGATCCCCCACTTCACCAAGGTGCCGATGAGCACCGAGAACCCGCCGGCCACCAGCAGCCCCCCGCTGATCACGCCGATGAGCCCCTGCTCCAGGTACTCCGTGGTGCCGACCACCACCAGCCCCGCCGCCAGGTCCAGCCCGCCCAGCACGAAGAAGGGCGACGAGTAGCTGATCTCCTCGTGGAAGGCCTTGCGCTGCCGAGCCTCCAGGTGCGCCAGCGGGCCCTTGCGCTGCCAGCGGCGCGCCGAGTCGTCGTCGTCGTGCTTGTGGTCGTCGTGAGCGAAGGCCGTGGAGGCCCCCAGGGGCCCCACCAGCAGCGCGAGGAGGAGGAGGAGGGTCCGGGGAAGCACCGGGCTCAGCGGCGCTTGCGCAGCAGCCCCAGGGGCACCAGGAACAGCAGCCAGCCGGCCGAGCGGCCGGCCACCGAGGACGCGCAGCCCTCACCGGCCTCCGTGATCTCAACGGTCTGGGTGTCCTCGGACGAGCCCGCCGGGCCCGACGCGCGCAGCGTCACCGTGTGGCTGCCCGGGGCGTCGAAGGTCCAGGTGGGCTCGTAGGTGCTGATGCCCTCCGCCTCCTCGCCGTCCAGGATCCAGTGGAAGTCCGTGATGCAGCCGAAGGCGCCGATGGGGCTGGTGTTGACCAGCTCCAGGGTGTTGTCGCCCACGTCGCGGTACTCGAAGGACGCCACCGGCTCCGCGCAGGCCAGGACCTCCCCCACCTTGCGGGCTTGGGCCGAGAAGTCGCCGCCGCAGCCCTCGTCGAAGCCCCGCCCCACCACGGAGACCGTGAACTGGCCCTCCTCGGTGTAGCTGTGGGTGACCTCGATGGAGGAGCCGTCGTTGCTGTGCACCGAGTGCTCGGAGCCGTCGCCGAAGTTGATGTCGAACTCGGCGAAGCGCAGGGAGCCGTCGGTGGCCTCCTGGTTGATGAACTCGTCCGGGATGCGGACCGCGATCTCGAGGGGGACGGGACCGAAGGTCCGCACCTCACCTGGGGCCGTCCCGTTCATCTCGAAGTCGACGGCCACGCCGTAGGCCGCCTGCACCGCCGCCGCGTCGTCTTCGTTGAGGTCCTCGCGGCTGCCGTCGCAGCGGGCCCCCGACCAGTACATGGTCGCCAGGCGGCGGGCCGCGTCAGAGCAGGCCTCCCCGCTCTCGCAGGAGTGGCCGAAGCCCAGGCCGTGGCCGATCTCGTGCGTTCCGGTGGCCAGGTAGCTGTTCACGTTGAAGCAGTTGGGCGCATCAACATCCTCCGGCGTGCCCCAGCGGATGCCGGAGTTGAAGATGATGTTCATGGCCGTGATGTTGCGGAACGGGACGCCGTTGTAGGGCACCGACGTGCCGCCCGCGTGGGTCACCGCCGCCGCGTTCACGCCGCTGGCCAGGTTGCCCTCGTGGTTGATGATCGTCTGGCTGCTGTTGCCGAAGCTGGGCTGGTTCGGGATGTCCCCGGCGTGCTCGGCCGTCAGCGGGGAGCACTCCACGGCGCCCCAGTTGGCGTAGGAGCGATCCAGCAGGTCGCGGACCTCCTCGTTGGTGAGGCCGAAGGGCGGCTGGTCGCCGACGTAGTACTGGATGGGCAGGGAGTCGTTGGTCCACTTGCGGTTGGGGTTGTCCAGCAGCGTGAAGCCGGACAGCGCGGGCGCGGCGATCGCCACGCAGAGCAGCAGGGCGAGGCGCTTCATCGGTTCTCCCCCCGAAGCTCGGTGGTCAGCTCGGACAGCTCGCCCGGCTTGAAGGCGCGGGGGTCGATCCACTGGCCGTGGGCCAGGGCGTCCTTCTTGAAGCGCCGGTCCTTCTGGGCCGGCAGCCCGGGGATGGGCTCGTAGGTGGGCACGTGGGCGTCCAGCACCTCGCTGCGGATCTGCTGCAGCAGGGGGGCGGCGTACTTGCGCTGCGCCGGCGGCGGGAGCTGCACCTGGGCCTCGTCGAAGGCCGGCAGGTCGTAGTCGCGCTGCACCTTGAGCAGCAGGTCCTGACCCGAGCCGGGCTCCTCCACCAGGGTCCAGACGCCCTGGCTCATGCCGATGGGCCGCCAGCCCTCTTCCCAGGTCTCCAGGAAGACCAGCACGCGCTCGCCGGGGGTGAAGCGGGCCGCCGAGGGGAGCGTGGTCTGCTCGCCGTTGAGCGCCCCGCCGATGAGCGGCAGGGTGACGATGTCGCCCTCCATGAGGTCGCCCTTGTGCACCTGGACCAGCCTCAGGTCGGTGACGGTGCGCAGGAAGAGCGAGCCCTCCACGCGCTCGGGGGACGCGGACTCGACCACCGCCTCCGCCACCAGATCGGCGACGTAGGTGAGCTCCGAGTGGTTGAACTCGTACATGGTGGTGGCCTGCGCCAGCCCCGGGAGGGCCAGGAGCAGCGCGGCGAGCAGCGCCTGGGCGGCGCGGAGCGGCGGAATCATCGGTGCGGATCTCAAGGGCATGCGCCGTTCTCCTCGGCCGGTGGTTGCGCCTTGGGGTAGGCTGCCGACCGCCGCGATCACTGGGGAAGGGTAGCCACGCGCGACTCCCTGTCCAGAGGCGATTCCGCCTCCTTGCGGCGGGCGAGCGTACCACGCTATACCGCGGTGGGTTTTCGTAGCAGGGAGCGGTGTTTGCCATGTTTTTGCATCGCCCCCACGGGGACTTGACGTGAGCGGGAGATCCTCCCGGGCCACCGACGAAGAAACGGGGACCGCATGAGTCCGAAGACCTTCCTGCGCACGATCCTGACCGCGCTGATCGTCGCCGCGCTGCTGCCTGCCAGCGCGTGGGCGACGGAGCAGACCGGCAAGATCCGCGGCACGGTGACCGGCGACGGCGGCGTCCCCCTGGCCGGCGCGACCCTGGTGGCGTCCTCGCCGAACATGCAGGGCGAACGCAGCGTCACCACCGAGGACGCCGGCGTCTACTGGATGCCGGGCCTGCCCCCGGGCGAATACGTCTTGAAGGCGTCGGCGCCGGGCTACCGCTCCTGGGTCAAGGAGGGGGTGCGGATCAACATCAACACCACCCTGACCATCGACATCGAGCTCTCCACCACCACGCTGACCGAGGAGGTCACCGTGGTGGACGATCGCCCGGTCATCGACACGTCGACGTCCACCTCCACCACGGTGGTGACGCGCGAGTACCTGGAGGCGCTGCCCACGGGCCGGTCCTACCAGAGCGCGGTGCAGTTCACGCCGGGCATCACCGGCGGCAGCAACCCCAACGCCCAGGGCGGCCACAGCAGCGAGAACAAGTGGCTGCTGGACGGCGCGAACACGTCGGACCCGGTGACGGGGACGTTCTCGTTCAACTTCAACCTGGACGCGATCGACGAGATCGAAGTGATCACGGGCGCGTTCCGGGCGGAGAACGGCGGCTCGCTGGGCGCGATCATCAACGTGCGGACGAAGTCGGGCTCCAACAAGCTGGAGGGCGGCCTGCGGGCCTTCTTCGGCAACGGCAACTGGTCGCCGAAGCGCGACGCGGTGTACACGCCGCGCGGCGGGCAGATCGAGGGCAGCGAGTTCGACCGGGACAGCCAGAGCTACGACATCAACGCCTTCTTCGGCGGTCCGCTGCTCAAGGACAAGATCTGGTTCTTCACGTCCTTCCGCTACATCCGCAACTCGTCCACCAGCCAGGGCGCGATCACGCCGCGGGTGTTCGACGGATACAACCTGTTCGGCAAGGTCACCCTCAGCCCCTTCCCGCGCAACCAGTTCATCGTGTCGGTGCAGAACGGGCCCGCGAGCATCGGCAACGTGCTGCAGAACTCCACGGTGGACCCGGACGCGCAGCGGTACCAGTCGCAGAACAGCCTGGTGTTGACCGGTGAGTGGCGCTGGCAGATCACCAACAACGTGCTGGCCCGGGTGCACTACAGCCACCTGGACACGGACATCGACGTCACGCCGCAGCCCTGCACCTGGGTGGAGGACCCGCGGCTCAAGCAGTGCAACGGCGACCAGCCCGAGGGCTTCGTGGACTTCACCACGCCGGGCGTCATCGGCACGGGCGGCGCGCGCAGCACCACCAACCAGTACTACTACTCCCTGAACGATCGGCAGCGGGACGCGATCCGGGCCACGGTGACGGGCTACGCGCTGACCCCCATCGGCAGCCACGAGATCAAGGGCGGCATGGAGTTCTCGCGCCTGAGCGCGGACAACATGTTCGGGTACACGGGCAACCTGTACTACGTCGACTACCTGGACGACGCCTCGGACGCCTCCTCGCAGATCAACGGCTACTGGCGGGAGTCCCAGGGCGAGCTCTACCAGAACAACTCGGGGCTGGCGGCCTTCGTCTTCCTGCAGGACACCTGGGAGCCCGTGCCGGGCCTGACCATCGACCTGGGCGTCAAGTACGACCACAGCGACCTGCAGAACGACGTGGGCGAGTCGATCGTCGCCTTCGACTTCCTGTCGCCGGTGGGCGGCATCTCCTGGGACCCGGCCAACAACGGCCGCGCGAAGATCTACGCCGGCGGCGGCATCGTCCTGGACGAGGGCCGGCTGAGCGTGGCGGGCTTCCTGGACAAGAACGGCCTCGGCCGCAAGCTCTTCCTGGGGCCGTACTTCGACAACGAGACCAACTACAGCTTCAACCAGTACTCGGCGGACAGCGGCCAGAGCAACTACGAGAAGCTGGACAACCTCAGCGCCCCGCGGGTCTACAACGTGATCGCCGGCTTCGAGGTGAACCTGGGCAACCAGACGAAGCTGGGCATGGAGGGCGCAGTCAAGCTCTTCCGCAACATCTGGGAAGACGACGAGGTCAACTACATCTGGAACGGCGACGGCACGGACACCATCGGCGTCGTCAACGGGCTGCAGGACAACTTCTTCCGCCTGCGCACGCCGAACGCGGCCGAGCGCAACTGGTTCGGGCTGACCTTCAAGCTGCAGCGGCAGATGTTCAAGAACCTGCTGCTGGACGTGAACTACACGTACTCCATGACCCGCGGGCTGACGGCGGCCCCCATCTCCGCGGCGCTCGACAACCCCACCCAGCGCCCCTACGAGTACGGCTGGCTGTACATCGACCGCCCCCACGTCATCAAGGCGTCCGCGGCGTACCTGCTGCCCCTGGGGTTCCAGGTAGGCGGCACGTTCAACTTCACGTCGGGCAGCCGCTTCGACCGGCGCTTCACGTCGAAGGGCGGCGGCTACAACAACTTCGTGGCGGAGATCGGGACCTTCGACTCGGTCAACCCCTGGTGGAGCCTGGACATCAAGGTCATGTACAAGCTCAAGCTGCCCTACGGGAAGCTCTTCGCCTCGGCGGAGCTGAACAACGTCACCAACAACCGCCAGGCCACCGGCATCAGCACGTCGGTGCTCAACTCTGCCGGCGAGTACTACGCCTCGGGACGCCAGGCGCCCATGGGCCTGGAGCTGGGATTTGGTTATGAATTCTAAGCCCCTGGCCGCGTTGGCGGCTCTGTTGACGCTCGTTGGCTGCGACTCGGACGAGGAGGATGTGCCCGAGCGCAACCTGGACGGCACCGTGATCGTGCGGGGCGACCTGGTCCGGGACCACCTGGGCGGGGACCCGCGCCGGCTGGGCGTGGTCTACATCGGCGTGTACGAGGGCTTCGACGAGGAGCAGCTCGGCTACCCCTACCCCAAGACGGGCCCGCGCGTGGGCGACAACCCCGTGGGCGACGCCCTACCCTACGGCGGCACGTCCATCGGCAGCTACGCCTACGGCTGCTACCGGGCGCTGTCCTGCAACGTGGTGACCGGCCGCTACGCCAGCCTGCACGAGGTCCTGGAGGTCAACCCCCTCAGCGTGGACGACCAGGCCGTCGACGACGAGACCCTGTACGACCAGTGCTCCTGGTACTACGGCTGGAACTCCATCGAGGAGTTCAGCTTCATCGGCGCGGAGCAGCTCGACTTCCGGGAGAACGCCGACGGCGACTACGAAGCCAGCTTCCGCGCCTGGCACGGCCGCACGCCCGAGGGCGCGGTGGTCTACGCCTTCGTGGACAACGACTTCACGACCTGTTCGCCGGACAACGGCACGGTCAACCGCCAGCGCCCCTACGACGGCGTCTTCTTCCGAGAAGGCACCAACTACGGCGACATCCTGAACTTCCCGGACACCTACCTCAACGGCGGCGACTTCCTGAGCAGCTCGCCGCCGGTGGTCGAGGCCGGCCGACAGGACGGGTACACCGTCGTCGTCGACATGTTGAAGGAGTGACGTCTGTGAGCCACATCACCCTGCGCAGCCTCCTCGCGATGGGCACCGTCCTGGCCCTGGTGGGCTGCGACGTAGACCCGAAGCCCCTGCTGGCCAACTACCGCGACGGGGCCATCCAGCCCGCCGACGTCATCGACCTGAACAACCTGCCCGGCGACGACCGCGGCCCGGTGATCGACACCGCAGACCCCTACCTGGGCACGGTCTACGGCAGCGACATCGGCGG
>CALCXL010000306.1 GCA_937907595.1 uncultured Pseudomonadota bacterium | reverse complement strand
GGCGACCGACGCGGCGACGGGCGGGGCGCCCGACAGCAGCGCGGTGCGGCTGACGGACCTCCGACGGGCCGGGGCGGCGCGGGCCCGGGGCGACGAGCGGGAGGAGCAGCGCGCGAGCCGGTGGCTGGCCCTGGCCCCGGGCCTGCACCCCCTGCGCTTCCCCACCCCGGGGCTGTACCGCCTGGAGGGCGAGGGTTGGGAGCGCGACCTGGCCGTGAACCTGCCCCAGGTGGAGGAGTCGGACCTGCAGCGGCTGCCGCAGGCGGATCCACGGCCGGTGTCGGTGCCCGAGGCGCGCGCGGAGGAGGAGCCCCCGCCCACGGTCTGGCTGCTGCTGGGCCTCCTGGCCGCGGGCCTGCTGGTGCTCGAGTTCGGGCTGTACACGCGATGAGCTGGTTCGACCTCACTCGCTACCAGCTGGAGGCTCCCGAGGCGCTGTGGGGGCTGCTGCTCCTGCCCCTGCTGGCCCTGCTGCGGGAGCGCTCCACCGCGGGCCTGCGCCCCGGCCGCTCCTTCGGCGCCCTGGTCCTGCGCGGCCTGGCCCTGGCCGCCCTCCTGCTCGCCCTGGCCCAGCCGGTGGAGGAGCACTTCCGGGCCGACCGCGCGCTGGTGTTCGTGGTGGACGCGTCGGCCTCCATGGACGCCTCCCGGCAGGCGGCGGCGACGTCCTGGCTGGGGGAGGCCTGGGCCGATCGCCGCGACATCGACGCCCGGATCGTGGTCGCCGGGCGGGATCTGCAGTCGGTCGCCACCCTGGAGGAGGCGCTGCCCCTCATCGCCCTCCGACGCCCCGCCGCGTCCGGCACCGACCTGCGCTCCCCCCTGGAGCTGGGCCTGGCCAGCCTGCCGCCCGCCCGGTCCCGCGAGCTGGTGCTGCTGAGCGACGGCGCGGCCACGCGGGGCCAGGTGGAGGACGCGCTGCGGGTGGCGTCGGCCCGGGATCTGCCCGTGCACACCGTGGCCCTCGGCCCGGCGACGCTCCAGGCCGCCCTGGCGGCGGTCGTCCCCCAGCAGGACCGCATCGTCGGCGAGGAGGTCACCATCGACGCCTCCTTGCAGGCCAACGCCGCCGTGGTGGGGCGCCTGATCTTGACGGACGCCGCCGGCGCTCAGCTCGACGCCGCCGACGTCGCCTGGGGCCCCGGATCCGCCTCGCAGGCCCTCCGCTGGACGCCGACGACCCCCGGCCTGCACCAGGTGACCGTCGCGCTGGAGGTGGAGGGCGACGCCTCCCCCGACGACAACGCCCGCCCGGCCCGCCTGCGCGTGCAGCCCCGCCCGGCCGCGTTGGTGGTGGGGGACGCAGCCGGCGCAGCGGCCCTGCGCGACGCCGTGGTCGCCTTCGAGCCAGCCCTCACCGTCGAGTCCGTGCCCTCCCTGCCCGAGCCGCCCTACGACCGCTGGTCCCTGGTCGTGCTGCTGGACCCGAGCCTGCCGCACCTGCCCCTGGAGCGCAGCCAGGCCCTCAACCAGTGGGTGCGCGGCGGCGGTCGGCTGCTGGTGACGGGCGGGCAGGAGGGCCTGGTGACGGACGAGCCCGCGGCCGAGCCCCTGGCGGAGATCCTCCCGGTCCGCTTCCCCAAGACGAAGAAGCAGCAGCGGGCGCCCCTGTCGGTGGTCTACGCCCTGGACCGATCGGACTCCATGGCCGGCAGCGCCAAGTTCGAGTTGGCCGCCGCCGCCCTCGCCCAGAGCCTGCACCTGCTGCCCGAGCAGGCCCGCGTCGGCGTCATCGGCTTCTCCGACTTCCCCGAGTGGCTGGTGCCCCTGGGCACCCTGCAGAGCGCGGACTCCGTCCTGACGGCCCTGCAGCAGGTGAAGATCCGCGGGGGCACGTCGATCTTCCACGCCCTGCAGACCGGGCTGGACGCGCTGCGGGCCGACGACGCCCTGGTCAAGCACGTGATCCTGCTCAGCGACGGCCAGTCGACCACGACCTTCATGCGGCACGGCGACGTGGTGACGGGGATGCTGCGGCAGAACATCACGGTGACGACGATCTCCGTCAGCCCCGACTCGGACCGCCCGGAGATGGAGCGCATCGCCGAGGCCGGCGGCGGCCGCGCCCACTACGCCGAGCGCTTCACCGACCTGCCCAAGCTCTTCCTGGACGAGATGATGATGGTGACCCGCACCAACAAGGTGGAGGAGGACTTCGAGGTCCTGCCCGTGCGGGGCAGCCGCTTCCTGAGCGGCCTGCCGAAGGACGTCGCCGTGCCCCGCCTGGCCGGCTACGTGCGCGGCGAACAGCGGCCCGGCAGCGAGCTTGCCCTGGCGACGGCCGACGGGCACCCCATCCTGGCGTCGGGGCGGCACGGCCGCGGCTCCGTCGTGCTCCTGACCACCGACCTGGGCGGCCCCTGGAGCGAGCGCTGGCGCGGCTGGAGCCAGCACCGCGCGCTCTGGGGGTCGGTGCTCGACGCGGTGCTGCGGCCCAGCCCGCCCGAGCGCCTGGGGCTGGAGGCCAGCGTGGAGGGGCGGCGCGCCACGCTGGTCTTCGACGCGGTCGATCCCCTGCGCAACCCGCGGGGCGATCTGGTGGTGGAGGCGCTGTTGGAGGAGCCCGACGGCACGACGCGTCGGCTGCCGCTGCCGGTGGTGGGCCCCGGGCGCTACGGCGCCGAGGTGGAGATCGCGGCCGAGGGCGCGACCCTGGCCCGGGTGGCGGCGGTGGGCACGACGGTCCCGAACGGTCCGCCCGCGCCCGGCGGGGAGCTGCTGGCCAGCCTGACCGCCACCGCCCCCGAGGAGGCCCGGGCGAGCTCCTTCAACCCCAGGTTGCTGCGCCGCATCGCCGAGGGCACCGGCGGCCTGGTGGACCCGTCCCCCGCCCAGGTGCTGCAGCGCGCCACGCCCCAGCGGCTGGAGCGCACGCCGCGCTGGCCCTGGCCCCTGGCCCTGGCCCTGGCCCTGATGCTGCTGGACCTGGGCTGGCGCCGCGCGCGGATCCCGGGGCGGTAGTCACGAGCGGGAGCCTCAGTCGACGACGAGGTCGACGTCCCCCGATCACAGCCCCTCGATCACCCCGTGGGCCAGGACCCGCGCCTCCTCCATCTGCCCCGCAAAGTCGCCCAGGTCCCAGAAGCGGGCCCGCGATCGCGGCGTGCGGATGGTGGGCACGTCGGCCGGCAGGGAGGTCTCCGGACCCGCGCTCCGGTCGACGAGGTGGGCCAGCACCCTCCCCTCCCCCCGCCAGGTCGACCAGCCCGCGTGCCCGATCCGGTCGACCGCGCCGCCGTCCCGCAGCGCCTCCCCGTCGACGGGCACGGCCTCGAAGACCCAGGGCATGGAGCAGGACGCCACCACAGCGTCCACCAGGGGGCCCTCGCACAGCAGGCGGGCCCGCCGCGCGCGGTCCATGACGCCGACCGCGAAGGGGCGCTCCAGATCGCCGATGCGCGGGGGGAGCCACTCGCCCAGCCGCTCCCGCGCCGGCGCCATGGAGAACAGCCCCGACCAGGGCGCCGAGCGCAGTCGGATGAGGGACCAGGGGGTGTCGGCGGAGATGCGCGCGGCGATCTCCTGGGCAGGGGCTCCCGCGCACCACAGCGCGCCGATCATCGCCCCCGACGAAGTCCCGACCACGGCGTCGATGGGCAGTTGGGCTTCTTCGATCGCCCGGAGGACCCCGCAGTGGCGGGCGAAGGCCAGAAAGCCGCTGCTGAGCAGCAGGTCCACGGAGGCGGTCTCAGACGCGAGCGTCGTCGTCCTGCACGGGCGGCTCGCCGTCCAAGACGTCCGCGGAGACGGCCTTGAGAAGGACCGCGGTGCGTCGGATGACGGGGTCCAGCCAGGGCAGGGTCTCCTGGCCGTCGCCCTCGGGGCGGCCGGACTCGACCAGCTCCCGGATGTGGGAGCCGTCCATCGCGTCGATGGAGGCCAGATCGGCGGGGATGCGCGCGCCGGTCGACTGCACCGTGGGGGTGCGCTCGCGGGTGGCGCCGTCGCTGTCCAGGTCGACCGCGTTGAGGCTCTCCAGCTGCTCCCGCACCGACGCGGTGGCCCAGGCGTCCTCCGACGACATGCGCGCCAGCCCGCGGGAGTGCTCGGCCAGCTCCTCGCCCAATTCGCCCGCGTCGTTGTGCCGCGCCTTGGGGTGCAGCTGCATCAAGCGGCGGAAGGTGGGCCCCAGGCCGGGCACGATCGCGTCCAGCTCCTCCGGGGCGCTGCCGATCTGGGCCCGCGCGATGCTCTCCATCGTCGAGACGATGTCCTTCATCTCGAACAGGCGGCGGCCCGTCAGCATCTCGTACAGGATGAGGCCGACGGCGAAGAGGTCGCTGCGGTGGTCCAGGGGGCGGCCCGTGGCCTGCTCCGGGCTCATGTACAGCGGGGTGCCGCGCACGACGTTGGTGGCCGTGACCACGCCGGTCTCCACCGACGCCTTGGCGATGCCGAAGTCCGTGATCTTGGCCACCCCGTGGGTGGAGACCATGATGTTCCCGGGCTTGATGTCCCGGTGGATGATGTTCAGCGCCTTGCCGTCGCGGTCGCACAGCGAGTGGGCGTAGGCCAGCCCGCGGCACATCTGCACCACGATGTCCAAGGCCAGCAGCGGCGGGAAGGGCTGGCCACGGCGGCGAGCGGCGCGGATCTGGTCCTCCAGCGTGCGACCCTCCACGTACTCCATGGCGATGTAGTAGTGGCCGTCCATCTGGTCGAAGTCGAGGGTGGCGACGATGTTCGGGTGCCGGAGGAAGCCGCCGATCACGGCCTCCCGCGTCAGCAGCGAGACGAACTCGGACCGCTGGCCCGCCTTGCGCTTGACGATCTTCAGCGCGACGTGGGTGGAGAAGCCCATGGGGCCCGACTTCTCCGACAGGTAGACGCGCGCCATGCCGCCCTCACCGAGCACGCTCAGCAGGCGGTAGCGGCCGAAGTCCCTCGGCAGGTCGGATGGGCTGGGCAGGACCAAGGGAGCGTCTCCAGAAGGCGGGAGAACATACCCCAGGCCCCCGCGATCCAGAAGGGAGAGGCCCCCTCGACCGGCGCGCGGCGCCCCGGCGCGATCGCAGAATCCTGGCCCGATCGCCGCAAGCGCTCCGTCCTGGGGGGGCAAGGAGCCGCCCATGAGCAACGATCCAAGCGACCCGAACGACCTGCTGCGAGGTCCCTCCCTGTGCTTCCTGCACGGCGATCGCGGCTTCCGGGTCCGCATGAGCACCCCCCGCCTGGTCGTCGGGCGGGGCGGTGCCTGCGACGTGGTCCTGCCCGAAGCCGACGTGCTGATCTCGCGGCGGCACCTGCTGTTGCAGCGGCGGGGTCGGCGGGTGCTGGCGACGAACCTGGGCCGGCACGCCGCCCGCATGAACGACCGCCCCCTGGAGGACGGCGCCCACGAGCTCAGCCGCGGCGATCGGCTGCAGGTGGGCGGGTGGTCGATCGCGGTGGAGGAGCCCGGCCGCCCGACCGCGCCCACCACGGCGCCCCGGCCGCGCCCGGGGGAGCCCAGCCTGCGCCCGACGCACGACCACGGCCTGGTGGGCATGTCCGCGGCCACCGAGCAGCTGCGCGCCGAGATCGACCGGCTGGCGCCCCTGGACGTGCCTGTGCTGATCCTGGGGGAGACGGGCAGCGGCAAGGAGCGGGTGGCCCGGGCGCTTCACGACGCCTCGCCGCGCCGGGCCGGGGGCTGGGTCGCGGTGAACTGCGGCGCCCTCTTGGGGGACACGGCCCGATCGGAGCTCTTCGGACACGTCCGGGGCGCCTTCACGGGGGCCGAGCGGCCGCGGGCCGGGGCGTTCGTGGAGGCGGACGGCGGCACCATCTTCCTGGACGAGATCGGGGAGCTGTCCGGCGAACTGCAGGCCGCCCTGCTCCGCACCCTGGACCTGGGCGAGGTGGTGCCGGTGGGCTCGGTCAAGCCCCTGCGGCCCGACGTGCGGGTGGTCGCCGCCACGCACCGGGACCTGCACGGCCAGGACGGCCCGCCGCACCGCTACTACGGCTCGCAGGGGTTCCGGCAGGACCTGCTCTACCGCCTGGACGTCGCCCAGATCCGCGTCCCGCCCCTGCGCGACCGGCCCGACGACGTGGCCCCCCTGGCCCGACACTTCCTGGAGGATGCCTCCCTGGGCCCCGCACCCACCCTGCACCCCGACGCCCTCCAGGCCCTGCTGGAGCACCGCTGGCCCGGCAACGTGCGCGAGCTCCGCAACTGCCTGCTCCGGGCGACCGTCGCGTCGGGCGGCGGCCCCATCCTGCGGTCGCACGTGTGGCTGCGGCCCCCTCCCCAGCCCCACATCCCCCACCGCGCCGTGCTCACCGCGGCCGAGCCGCAGTTCACGGGCTACCCGGGTCGGAGGGATCGAGCGCCGGCGCCCGGGCTCGGCCCCGACACGGAGCGGGAGGGCGTGATGCGCGCCCTGGCGCGGTCCGGCGGCAACCGGACCCAGGCCGCCCGCTCCCTGGGCGTCGCCCGCTCCACGCTCTACGAGCGCATGCGCCGCCACGGGCTCATGCCGGACCTACCCGACGAGCCGCAGGAAGGGGAACAAGAATAAGGGCTACAGCGGCCCCATGGGCACGATGCCCGAGGGGTTGATGCTGCGGTGGGAGCGGTAGTAGTGCTGCTTGATGTGGGTGAGATTGCAGGTCTCCTCCACCCCCGGCAGCGCGCGGACCTCCGCCAGGTAGCGGCTGAGGTTCGGGCAGTCGTGGATCCGCCGCAGGTTGCACTTGAAGTGCCCGACGTAGACGGGATCGAAGCGCAGCAGGGTGACGAAGAGGCAGAGATCGGCCTCCGTCAGGCGATCGCCGCAGAGGAAGCGCCGATCGGCCAGGTGGGCCTCCACCTCGTCCAGCACCCCGAACAGCTCGGTGACGGCTCCCTCGTAGGCGGCCTGCGATCGCGCGAAGCCGGCCCGGTACACCCCGTTGTTGACGGTGTTGTAGATGCGGTCCCGCCAGGCGTCGCTCTCCTCCCGGAGGTCCAGGGGCGACAGATCCACGCCCGGCGTGCCGAAGTCGGCCAGGTCCTCAGAGAACATGCGGATGATCTCCGACGACTCGTTGTTCACGATCGTGCCGGCCTCGCTGTCCCACAGCACCGGGACCGTGCAGCGCCCCGTGTAGGAGGGGTCCGCCCGCACGTAGAGGTCGCGGGCGTACTGCAGGCCGTACAGCGGGTCGGGGATGCAGCCCGGTCCGTCGCTGAAGTGCCAGCCCTCCTCGCTCATCAGCGGGTCCACCACCGACAGGGGGATGAGGTCCTGCAGCCCGCGCAGGCTGCGGGCGATGGTCGTGCGGTGGCACCAGGGGCAGGCGTGGCTGACGTACAGCACGTAGCGGCCCGGCTCGAAGGGGAAGCGCTCGCTGCCCAGGCGGTGCCGGAACTGGCTGGCGGCCCGGACGAAGGCGCCCTTCTGGTCGGTGGGGAACTGGTCCTGCGCGTGCCACGCGCCGTCGATGAAGTGGCCCACGTCGGCTCCTTTTCTGGGGGTGTTTGGAGGGTTGGGACCGACGGATGGTGGCCCCGGGGGGATCAAGCCCGCTGCTTGACCGCGATGAGGAGGCCGTCGCGCTGGTCGATCATCGTCGTGAAGAAGGAGGGGTTGGAGAAGAACCACTGGTTGTGGCGATCCACCGCGGCGGTCCAGGCGTCCCGGGTGGTGGTGGCGCTGCAGACCTTGCCGTACCAGAGCGAGTTGTCGGCGATGTACATGCCGCCGGGCCGGAGCCGCTCCGCCGCCAGCTGACCGATCCGCGGGAAGTGCTGCTTGTCGACGTCGTTGAAGATGATGTCGAAGGGGCCGACCTCCTGCTCCAGCGTGGCCACCGCGTCGCCGTAGCGGTAGTCGAAGCTGGCCTTCAGCCCCGCCCGCCGGTGGTTCTCCCGGGCCAGGCGCACGTTGTCTTCGCTCAGGTCGACGCAGGTGACCGTGGCGCCGGCGCCCGCCCCCGCCGCCAGCCAGGCCGCCGAGTAGCCGAAGCCGCAGCCGGCGTCGAAGACGCGCTTTGCGCCCACCACCCCCGTCAGCATGTAGAGCACGCGGCCGACCATGGGGCCTGCGATGGGCAGGCTCAGCCCCTCGGCGTACTCCTCCATGACCTGCAGGACCTCCGGCAGCCCCGCGGGCAGGCCGTGGGCCCCGCCGAGCCGCGACATCTCGGCGATGTACTCCTCGACCCGCGGGTCGGTGATCTGCACCGGAGATTCGGTCATCCCCGGAACTATAGCGGCGCAGCCCATCGCTCCCGGGCGGGGCGACGCGATATTTCGCCGACCCCTCCGGCCTCGGTGGCTGCGTTGGTCTGGCCTATGATTCCCCCAGATCG
Source organism: uncultured Pseudomonadota bacterium (assembly GCA_937907595.1). Lineage (GTDB taxonomy): Bacteria > Myxococcota_A > UBA796 > UBA9615 > UBA9615 > CALCXL01. The sequence continues at coordinate 3,812 of CALCXL010000306.1, read as the reverse complement.
TTCCTCGCCGGTTGAACCGATCGGTGGACTCGATCCGTGCCATGACCGCCCGCAAGAGGGCCCCCTTCCCGGAGGACGCCGCGACCGTGACCGACGGCCGGAGCCAACGGCCGCCGCAGCTGCGCGTGGTCGGCGACCTGCAGGACCTGCCCGACGAGGAGCTGATGCTCCGGCACGGCGCGGGGGAGGCGGGGGCGTTCGACCTGCTGGTCACCCGCCACAAGGGCCGCGTCTTCGGTCTGCTGCGTCGCATGGGGGTGCCGGCGGACCGGGCGGAGGAGCTGCTGGCCGACGTGTTCCTCAAGCTGCACCGCGCCGCGCCGCGCTACGTCGTCACCGCGAAGTTCACCACGTACCTGCACACGGTGACCTGGCGCGCCGCCGTCAACGCCCAGGCCCGCGCCCGCCACCAGCTGGACCGCGGCGTGGCGGAGCCGGGGATGCTGGACCGGGCCGCGCCGAGCGCCGGCGCCCACCACCCCGAGCAGGCCCTGACCACACGCAGGGCCTTCGATCGGCTGGACGCGGAGCTGGCCGAGCTTCCGGCCGGGCACCGCGACGCCTTCGTCCTCTACTACGCCGAGGGCATGAGCTGCGCCGACATCGCCGAGCTCCTGTCCACCACCCCCGCCGACGTGAAGGGCCGCCTGGCCTACGCTCGCAAGCTCCTCCGCAGCCGCATGGCTCCCTGGCTTCAGGAACGGAACGGATGACCCCATGATCGACGCCCACGACCCGCAGATCGCCCTGGACCGCCTGCTGGCCCTCCGCCCCGAGGACCTGGAGGGCTGGGAGATCGAGGCCGCCGCCCTGGCCCCCGACCGCGAGGCTGAGGAGGAGCTGGACGCGCTCTTCGCCGAGGTGTTGGGCGGCTGGGCCGGTCGGCCCTTCGAGGCCCCGGAGCTGGACGCGGCGCAGCTCCTGGACACGGCCCCCCCGCACGCCCAGCCCGCCCCCCTGGAGCTCGACCTGGCCCCCCGCCCCGCGCGTCGGACCCCGCCCCGCTCCATCGCGTGGGCCCCCGCCGCCCTGGCCGCCAGCCTCGCCCTCCTCGCCTTCGGCACCTGGCAGCTCCGCCCCGCCGACCCCGGCCTCAAGAGCCTGGTCACGGCCCAGGAGGCCACCCGCGTGCACCTGCAGTTCGCGGTGGAGCGCAGCACCGACGGCCGCGTGGCAGTCGAGCCGGGCCGCGACGGGGCGACGCTGGACGGCGACGACGCCATCGCCATGCGCCTGGCCCTGGAGGGCAGCGGCGGCTACGTCAGCCTGTTCGAGGTCGGCGCGCAGGGCAGCCAGCTCCTGTACCCCCTCGACGGAACCCCCCTCCGCCTGGAGGCCGGCGCCCAGCGGCTGCAGGACGATCGGGGCGAGGACCTGGTCTACCGCCCCGACGGCCCGGGCAGCTTTCAATACGTCGCGCTCGTGACCGATGAGCCCATCGACGCCACCATGATCCTTCAGGACGTGCTCGAGGCTGGGGAGACGCGGCCGGATCTCTGGCCTCGGCACGTCCTGTCGGTGGATCGATTCACGGCGACCTGGAGCGAGTAGTTGAAGCGGCTGGTCCTACTGCTGATCCTGCTGACGGGCTGCGCGACGGTCCACGGCGGCGATCTGCCCGACGGCCAGCGCGACAAGGGCTTCAGCACCAGCCGATCGACGCGTGAGGCGCTGGACGCGACCTTCGCGCCGCGCAAGATCGCCCTGGTCATCGGCGTCGGCACCTACCAGGACAAGGCCTTTCCGGCGCTGAAGTGGGCGGAGAAGGACGCGCTGGAGGTGGGGCGCATCCTGGCGGACCCCGAGTACGGCGGCTTCGACCGGGTGGTGCGGCTGACGGGCCCCGAGGAGGTCCAGCGCGACCGCATCCTGGCCGAGCTCGTCTCCCTGCAGCGGGACCTGCGGCGCCAGGACACGCTGGTGGTCTACGCCTCCAGCCACGGCACCATGACCCTCGACGCGCAGGGCGAGCCGCACCTCTACCTGGTGGCCGCGGACACCCGGCCGAACGACCTGCGGGGCAGCGCCATCGAGCTGGCCGAGCTGCAGCGCTTCTTCTCCGTGCTGCGCGCCGAGCGCAAGGCCCTGATCCTGGACGCTTGCTACAACGGCGAGGCCAAGAGCACCCTGCAGCCCACCGTGCGCCAGCACGTCGAGCGCATGGAGGAGCCGCCCACCCTGTCGCGCAAGGTGCGATTGGGGGAGGCCGAGGCGCACCTCTTCGCCTCCACCTTCGGCCGCCCCGCCCGGGAGGACGACACGCTGGAGCACGGGGTCTACACCTACCACCTGCTCGACGCGATGACGTGGAACCAGCAGGAGGCCGACGCCAACAACGACGGCGTGGTCACCATCTACGAGGCCCACGACCACGCCCGCGCCCGGACGGTGGCGTGGACCAGCGGCGCCCAGGTACCCGAGGCCTACTTCCGCATGGTCGGCCACAACGACCTGGTGCTGGTGGGCGCCCCCGACGCCCGGGTGGCCGCCGACACCGGCACCCTCTTCTGGTACGGCCCGGCCAGCGAGGCCTGGGACGGGGCCGCGGTGTTCCTGGACGGCCAGGAGAAGGGGGTGCTGCCCGGCGCCTGGCCCGTGGAGCCCGGCCGCCACCACGTCCGCGTCACGGCCGCCAACGGCGCGCTGCTGCAGGACCGCACGATCTTCGTGGGCGCGTCGGACCCCATCGCCCTGGACGCGGTGCAAGAGCGGCCCCGGTCGTTCTCCGGCTTCGTCTCCGTGCAGCCCAAGGTGCGGCTGGGCCTGACCGACTCCTTGCTGCCCCTGGTGGGGCGGGCGCACGTCGGCGCGGAGGTGGAGGGCGGCTACCGCTTTCTGGGCGCGGCCCGCGGGCTCACCCTGGGCGGGGGGCTGGGCTACGCGCCGCACCAGGCGAAGTTCGTGGACGGCGACAACGTCGACTTCCAGCCCCGGCACGTGGTCTGGGGGGAGGCCGGCGTCGGCTACCGCTTCGCCCTGCCGCGGGGAGAGCTCGGCGTGGCCTACCGCGCGCGGGTGACGGGGTTGACCGCCCTGGAGGGGCCCGGCTGCGACCACGTGGCGGCCTGCGATGGCTGGGTCTGGCTGACCCACGGCGCGCAGCTGGAGGAGCTGATCGCCCTGGGCTCGCGCTTCCGCCTGCGCTTCGAGCAGGAGGTCGGCCTGACCGCCTTGGATCCCCTGGGCCTGGGCGCGCAGCCGGCGGTGGACGTGTCCTTCGCCATCGGGTTGGAGATCGGGTTGTAGGGGTTCGGAGTCCACGTCGCGGACAAACGCTGCGCGCGGAGCGCATGGCGCTGGGTGTTCGACGTTGCGGCCCCTGGGAAACCTCAATCTGCGAAACGACGCGATGTTCGGGCTCCGGGTCAGCAAGGTATCGGGACATGAACTCCAACGCCGACCCAGCCGGGAATGCCAAGAGTGCCCGACGTCGCCACTCCAAGACCGCGTAGGGGCCTGGGCGCCACCGAGACCCCGCCCCCCCAACCCTGGCGGCCAGCGATGCCGCCACCGTTGAGCCGGGGCGGCCGCCCAGCACGAACCAGGCCCGCCGTGGACCCTACAGAGGGCGACCCAACCGCACCCTCGAAGAGGTGAGGACCGAAGGGAGGGAACGGATGGGTCGCTCCGACGCCGGGGCGGCTCCCCGGGCCGATGGGTGCCGACGGTCTCCGCGGCCGCCCTTGAACGACCAGCGAAGGCGCCCCATATTGGCACCGTAGCGACACCGTTGCGGTGCCAGGAGCGTAGACATGGCCTCGCTGACCCTGAAGAACATCCCCGCTGAGCTACTCGATCGGCTCCGCTCAGAG
>CALCXL010000305.1 GCA_937907595.1 uncultured Pseudomonadota bacterium | reverse complement strand
GGTGCGCGCCATGCCCAGGTACAGGCCCTTGTCGAAGGACTGGTGGAAGTTCCGGGCCTTCCACATCTGGGTCTTGATCCAGGAGTCGTCGATGCGCTGCTTGTACGCGCTGAGCTGATCGGCGCTGGTGTCCCCGGCGCGCAGGGCGTCGAAGGCCGTCTCCGCGGCGAGCATGCCGCTCTTCTGGGCCATGTGCAGGCCCTTGAGCGCGGCGATGTCCATCATCTGGGCCGACTCGCCGATGAACATGCCGCCGTCGAAGTAGACCTGGGGCATGGCGTACCAGCCGCCGGCGGACAGGGCCTTGGCGCCGTACTCGACGATCTCTCCGCCCTCCAGGTGCTGGGCCACCTTCGGGTGGCTCTTGAAGCGCTGGAGCAGGTACTGCGGATCGATGGAGGGGTCCTGGTAGTCGGTGGACACGACCAGGCCCACGGACCAGTGCTCGTCGTCCAGGCCGTACAGCCAGGTGCCGCCCAGGGTGTCGATGTCCAGAGGCCAGCCCAGGGTGTGCATGACGTAGCCGGCCTTCGCCTTGCCCTTGGGCACCCGGATGACCTCCTTGACGCCGGTCTCGAACTGCAGGGGGTTGCAGCCGGCGTCCAGGCCCAGCTTGCGGGTGACGATGCGGGTGCAGTGGCCCAGGACGCCCTCGCCGAAGATCGTGATCTTGGCCTTGAGGTTGATGCCGGCCTCGAAGTTGGCCTTGCGGCGGCCGTTGGCGCCCACGCCCTTGTCGCCGGTCTGCACGCCGATGACGCGGTCGCCGTCCCAGAGCACGTCGACGGCGGGGAAGCCGCAGAAGATGTCCACGCCCAGGACTTCGGCCTTGGCGCCCAGCCAGCGAGCCATGCGCGACGCCGAGCAGATGTAGTTGCCGTGGTTCTGCATGGGCGGCGGGATGATCGGCAGGGCGACGCCGATGGTGCCGTTGATGAACGCGACCACGTCCTCGTCGGTGACGACGGCGCCGATGGGGGCCTCGTCGGCCCAGCCGGGCATGAGCTCGTCCAGGGCCTGGCCCTTCATGACGGCGCCGGAGAGGATGTGGGCGCCGACCTCGCTCCCCTTCTCGATCACGGCGATGGCCAGGGGCTCGGGGAAGGCGTCGGGGTTGTCCTTGACCAGCTGGGCCAGGCGGATGGCGCCGCAGAGGCTGGCCGCGCCGGCGCCGACGAACAGGACGTCGACGTCCAGGTCCTCCCGCACGCTGGGCTCTTCGGGGGTGTCGGCGGCGGGGGAGTCGTGCTGATCGGACATGGTCACTCCGGGCGCGCAGGCGCGCGCATTACTTTCCACACGCGCGGGCGGGCGGCAAGGTTACCGGGCGGAGAAGATCGCAAACAGGACGATGCCCGGGGCAGGCCGGCCCGTCGGTCGACCCGGAGCGCGCTCAGCGCTCGACGCGCACCAGCCCGGTCTTGCTCCCGCTGCCGATCTCCTGCTCGCCCATGCGGGCGCCCCAGAAGCCGTTGGCCTCCAGGTCGAAGTCCTCGGCCGGCAGCAGGTCGCCGGGCACCACGAACCACTGGCCGTCGTCGGTGAGGGTCCCGCGCTGCTTTTCGATGGTGAACTTCTTCTTGGCGGACTCGTAGGCCTTCACCCGGCGCTCCTCCACCGACAGGATCGGGAGCTCCATCCAGGCGTCGGCGGAGTCGTCGTCGTCCCCGGCGGAGTCGTCGTCGTCGCCCGCGGAGTCGTCGTCGTCGCCCTCGCCCTTGTCGTCGTCCTTGGCCGCCGACTCCCAGACGATCCATTGACCGTCGCCCTGAAGCTCGATCAGCACCTTGGACTCGCCCTTGCCGTCCTTGACCCACAGGAAGCAGTTCCAGCGGGCGCAGGTGTCGAGCTTGCCGTCGAAGGCGACGCGCAGGGGCTCACCGACGGCCAGCTGGACCGTCTCCTTGACCACGCGGTCCGGCCGCGGCTTGGCCGACGCGGGCATCACAAAGCCCAGGACCAGGAGGACGAGGAGGAGGCGCTGGAGCAGGGATCGGGACATGAGGAACTCCGAGAACGGCCCCGGCGGGCCGAAGCCGGCCGAACGTACACGCATGAGGGAGGCGGGACAAGCGCGCGGGGGGCGGGCGCGCAGGGCTTTGCAGAACCCTGGGCTAAAGGAGACGCGATCCTGACAAGCGACGACCGGGCCGCGGGGGCTCGATCGGGGGGGGCTACTTGCCCGAGGGACGCGCCACGAAGCCGATGTTGCCCACCACGCCCGCGTAGGGCGAGCCACCGAGGGAGTCCTCGCTCACAGCGCCGCCGTCGTGGCCCACCAGGAAGGTGACGCCCAGGGTGACGTGGAAGGTCTTGGCGATCTCGATGCCCGCGGTGAGCTCGGCCAGGCCGTTGACGCTGATCACGGGCGGGGCCGGGTCGCCGGGGCGGATCTCGAAGGCAGGTCCCACGCGGGCGACGGCGGAGACGAAGCCGGGGCCGGCCGTCTGGGAGGCGCCGATCTCGAAGTCGCCGCCCATGTAGCCGTGGTCGGGGGCGCCCGGGACGCCCTCGGCGGTGGGCAGGCCGACCGCGCCGCCGGAGACGCCGAAGCCGATCTCCGGCATGCCGGTGGGGGCGATGAAGCGCATGCCCCAACGGCCGCCCGCGAAGTAGGTGGCCGCGGTGGGCTTGCCGTCGACGCCGTTGGAGAGCGTGAGGCCGCCGTGTCCGTCCAGGGTGGTGCGAACGGCCTTGGTGATGCCGATCTCCCCGCCGCCGCTGGGCTTGAGGTCCAGGCTGGGGCCGTAGGCCGGGTCGAAGCTGCCCTGCACGCCCGACGCGAAGCGGGCGTGGAACACCGGCTTGCCGGGGGCCAGCAGGCCGGACTCCGAGGGACCGGGCAGGTGCTGCGGCGGCACGGCGAAGGCCAGGGCGGGGATCAGCGCGGACGCGGCGAAGGCGGCGATCGCGGAAGCGCGGGTGAAGCGGGGTCGTTGCACGGAGCAATCCTCGGGGCCTGGGAGGGTCGGCCGGTCGCGAGTGTACCTGCTCGGAGCGGGGTGTCAGCCTGGGGGGGTGGGTGAAGCCACCCTGCGCGCCCGGGGAACCCCATTCCCCTCGATCTCACCCCTCCAGCTTCTCCACCACCAGGTCGATGAACGTGTCGGCGTCCAGCTCCCGGTAGGAGTGGGACTCCTCGAACCACGCCACCAGGGAGTCCTCGGCCCCCTTGCGGGCCATCTTCGCGGCGGCGGGGTGCTCGGTGACCAGCGCTCCCAGGCGGCCCAGGACGCCGTCGGAGGAGGGGTGGCTCGACGGGTAGTGGGCGCGCAGCCACGCGAACACGAAGTGCACCAGGGCCGGGTCGGCGTCCTGCATCAGTCGGAAGGTCTGGGCGGGCGTGGGACCGGAGTCCTCGATGGCGGCGAGGATGGCTCGCGCTTCGCGCTTCTCGGTCTCGAAGGACATGGGGCTCTCTCCTGGTCGGGAGCCCGAGTATGCGCCCATCGAGCCGTCGATCGCAGGCCCGCGCCGAAATCCGCGAGGCGTGCGGGGGCGGATCCAGCCGCCGCGACCCAAGCCCACCCCCATCGACTCCGGGACCGGTCCGCGCCGGGGCGACGGTGGCATCCCCCCACGCGCGATGGTAGAGACGCGCCCGCACCCAGCAAGGAGTACGTCATGGCCGAGTTCGTCTACACGATGAAGGACCTCAAGAAGGTCACCCCCCACGGCAAGGTGATCGTGGAGAACGTGTGGTTGTCGTTCCTGCCCGGGGCGAAGATCGGCGTGCTCGGCGTCAACGGCTCCGGCAAGTCGACGCTCCTGAAGATCATGGCCGGCATCGACCAGGACTTCGTGGGCGAGGCCTACGCCATGAAGGACGTCAAGATCGGCTACCTGCCCCAGGAGCCCGTCGTCGACCCCGACAAGACCGTGCGCGAGGTGATCGAGGAGGGCGTGGCCGACAAGCGCGCGCTCCTGGAGGAGTTCGAGGCCATCTCCAACGCCTTCGCCGACGTCTCCTCCGACGACGAGATGAACGAGCTCTTCGTCAAGCAGGCCCGCGTCCAGGACCAGATCGACGCCCAGGACCTCTGGGAGCTGGACCGCCACGTGGAGGTCGCCATGGACGCCTTGCGCGTGCCCGACGGCGACGCCATCGTCGGCCCCCTGTCCGGCGGTGAGAAGCGCCGCGTGGCCCTGTGCCGCCTGCTGCTGAGCCAGCCGGAGATGCTGCTGCTGGACGAGCCCACCAACCACCTGGACGCCGAGTCCGTGGCCTGGCTGGAGCACTTTCTGGAGCAGTACGCCGGCACCGTGGTCGCCGTAACCCACGATCGCTACTTCCTGGACAACGTCGCCGGCTGGATCCTGGAGCTGGACCGCAGCAAGGCCATCCCCTACGAGGGCAACTACTCGGGGTGGCTGGAGCAGAAGCAGAAGCGGCTGCAGCAGGAGAAGCGCGAGAGCAAGACGCGCGAGGGCGAGCTGGCCCGCGAGCTGGAGTGGGTGCGCAGCAACGCCAAGGCCCGCCAGAGCAAGGGCAAGGCCCGCCTCAACCGCTACGAGGAGCTGCTGCAGCAGGACACGCGGGCCGAGTACACGCACGGCACCATCTACATCCCGCCGGGCGCCCGCCTGCCGCAGGAGGTGGTGGTGGCCAACAAGGTCAACAAGGGCTTCGGCGATCGCCTGCTCATCGAGGACCTGAGCTTCGTGATGCCGCGCGGCGCCATCGTGGGCGTGGTGGGGCCGAACGGCGCCGGCAAGACGACCCTGGTCCGCATGATCACCGGGCAGGAGCCCAGCGACGACGGCTCCCTGAAGGTCGGCGACGCGGTGCAGGTCAGCTACGTCGACCAGAGCCGCGACTCCCTGGACCCCGACAAGTCGGTCTGGCAGGAGATCTCCGAGGAACGCGACGTCATCGAGCTGGGCAAGCGCGAGGTCAGCAGCCGTGCCTACTGCGGGTGGTTCAACTTCAAGGGCGCCTTGCAGCAGCAGCTGGTGGGCACGCTGTCCGGCGGTGAGCGCAACCGCGTGCACATGGCCAAGCTGGTCAAGTCCGGCGGCAACCTGCTGATCCTGGACGAGCCGTCCAACGACCTGGACGTCGACACCCTGCGCTCCCTGGAGGAGGCCCTGCTGGACTTCGGCGGGTCGGCCATCGTCATCAGCCACGATCGCTGGTTCCTGGACCGCGTGGCCACGCACATCCTGGCGTTCGAGGGCGACAGCCACGTGGAGTGGTTCGACGGCGCCTACACCGAGTACGAGGCCGACAAGAAGCGCCGCCTGGGCGACGACGCCGCGCAGCCGAAGCGCATCAAGTACCGCAAGCTGGCCAAGTAGCCGCGGTGGCCGAGTTCCGCCCGCGGCGCTGGCTGCACGGCGCGCACCGGCAGACCCTGACCGCCCACTTCGCTCGGCGGAAGGGGCGACTGCGATACCGCCGGGAGCGCTGGGACACGCCGGACGGCGACTTCCTGGACATCGACTTCGCAGAGGTCGACGGGGCGACGTGGGCCGATCTGGGGCCGACTGCGCCGGTGGTCCTGGTGATCCACGGCCTGGGCGGATCGGCGAACAGCGGCTACGTCTGGGACGCCTGCCGGGAGCTCGCAGCCCGCGGAATCCGGCCCGTCGCCATGAACTGCCGGGGCAGCAGCGGGCACGCCAACCGGGGCGATCGGCTCTACCACGCCGGCGACGACGCGGATCCCGGCTTCGTCCTGGACCGCCTGCACCAGCGCTTCGACGTGCCCCTGGGCGTCATCGGGTACTCCCTGGGCGGCTCCATGCTGCTCAACTACCTGGGCCGACGGGGCGCGGAGACCCCGGCCCGCCTGCTGGGCGCCGTCAGCGTCTCCTCCCCCCTGGACCTGGCCGCCTGCGCCGTGCGGATCGAGCAGCGGGGCAGCCGCATCTACTCGCGCCGCATCCTGCAGCACCTGCGCGATCTGGTGTCCATGCGGGAGCCGATGGAGGGCGGGGACTGGCCGGCGGCGATGGCCGCCCGAACCGTCCGCGACTTCGACGAGGCCCTGATCGCGCCCCTGCACGGCTTCGACGACGCGGCCGACTACTACCGCCAGAGCAGCTCGGGGCGGATCCTGGCCGACATCACCGTGCCCACCCTGCTGCTGCGCGCCCTGGACGACCCCTTCCTGGACGCGGCCGACGTAAGCGATCTGGGCCCCCTCCCCCACGTCGAGCTCTGCGTGCAGCCCACCGGCGGCCACGTCGGCTTCGTGCACCTGGGGCGGCGCGGCTTCGAGTTCTGGGGGGAGCGACGCGCGTCCAGCTGGCTGGCGGAGCGGCTGATCGGGGCGTAGGCAGCCCGGGCCCTACTCGTCCTTGACGAAGAGCACGTAGGCGTTGACGGCGCGGCGCATCAGCTCGGCCGCGCGGTGCACGGGGGCGCCCAGGCTGGGGTCCAGCACGGCGTCGTCCACGGTCCAGGCCAGGTGCAGGCGCGCGCCCGCGGGGTCCTCCTCCCAGGACAGCTCCACGGCGATGGGGCCGTCCTGCACGCGCTCGGGCTCCGGAAGCCCCGCCAGGCGGTGGCCCGGCGGCGTCTTGACCAGCAGATCCACCGCCACATCCACGGGCTGCAGGGCCAGGGGC
>CALCXL010000304.1 GCA_937907595.1 uncultured Pseudomonadota bacterium | reverse complement strand
AGGAAGGAGAGGGAGGTGACCCAGACCGGGATGGTGGCCGTCAGGCAGATGGGCAGCAGCATCGGCGTGCGGAAGCCGAAGCCCAGGACCGTGGGCGCGCAGGCCGCCACGCTGATCAGCCCCGCGATCGCCGAGCCCCGCGCGCCGTCCAGGGCGTCTTCGGCGAGCTCCAGCTGCCAGGAGTCCACAAAGTCCCCGGGGCGCGCTTGCGCCGGGGGGGCGGGGAGGAGGGTCGACAGCGCCACGATCGCGGCGACGCACAGCGTTGAGGGTCGGCGGAAGGACGGGGAGGAGCGGCCGAGGGCAGGACCCGGCGCGGGGCAGGGCGCGCGACGATCCCGGCGACGCCGGCGACCCAGCAGCGGCAGGAGCAGCAGGGAGAGTCCGGCGCTCCCCCCCGCCGCGGACTCGCAGCTGCAGCCCGCCAGGGGCCAGACCGCGGTGTAGGGCTCCGACCAGCCCGAGAAGTTGCCCGACTCGTCCAGGGAGCCGGCGTACACGGTCTCCGCCTGCCCGGGGCGGCCGGGACCCTCGGGCATGGCCAGCCACAGGGTGGTGCTCTCGTTGATCAGGCTGGTGCTTCGACCCGGCTCCGCCAGCGAGTTCGGGCTGAGCAGGAAGACGTCGCCTTCTCCTTCCAGCCGGAAGCGCATGGAGTCGTCGTAGTCGTTGCCGCAGGGGCCGGGAGGCTGCAGGGCCTCGCTGTGCGCCTCGCTGTCGACGATCTGGGGGGGGGGCCGCGCTCTCCTCGTCGATGGACGTTCCGGTGCGGAAGCGGAGGATCAGCTCGTCGCGGGGCTCCAGCTCCTCCTCGGCGTACCAGGTCGGCCACCAGATCCGAAAGGTCGCTGTGTAGGCCGTGTCGGCCTCCAGCAGCTCGTCGGGACGGAAGGCCAGCAAGCGGCGGGTGACGCGCTCCAGGGCGATGTCCAGGGCCGGGCTCAGGGCGACGTTCACGTCCGGCTCGTCGTCCCGGCTCAAGGAGGCCTCGAAGGGAACCTCCCCGTTCAGCACGTCGCCCTCGGCCCTCAGCCACAGGAGCGTCGAGCGGGGCACGTCGTCACCCTCCGGTGAGGCGGAGAGGAACCAGGCCTCGTCGGAGTACAGGAGGTCGTCGTAGTCACCGCAGGACAGCGCCTGCGCGGCGGTGGGCAGCAGGAGGGCGATCGCGAGGGCGGCGAGCGCGGGGGCCGCGAACACCGCGCGACGAGCAGCGCACGCGATGCTCTCGGTCCGGTCCGCCCCGTGCCCCATCCCCCTACCTCCGCCGCCGTCGCCAGCCCAGCAACAGGGGCAACAACCCCAGCGCGCCCCCGCCCGACACGTCGGCCGCGCAGCCTTCGCAGTCCACAGTGACCTCGCCGTCGGGGTCGGCGGAGTCGTCGTCGTCGCCGGCCGCGGTGGTGGCGTCGTCGCCGCTGCAGTCCTCGTCGAAGCCGTTGTCGGGCACGTCCTCGGCGCCGGGGTGGATGTCCGGGTCGGCGTCGTCGCAGTCGTCGCCGTCGCAGGCGCGCGAGGTGTAGCCGTCGCCGTCGGCGTCCAGGTCGTCGGCGATGCCGCTGCAGTCGTCGTCGATGCCGTTGCAGGTCTCGACGGCGTCGGGGTTGATCAGGCGCCGCGTGTCGTCGCAGTCCTCGCCGCCGCACTCCGCCGCGATCCAGCCGTCGTTGTCCAGGTCGTTGAAGAAGCCCTCGTCGACCTCCGTGTCGCAGTCGTCGTCCACCGAGTTGCAGACCTCCTCGGCGCCGGGGAAGACGGCCGCGTCGGTGTCGTCGCAGTCGTCCACGCAGAGCAGGAAGCCGTCGCCGTCCTGGTCCGCCTCCACCGCCTCGGGCGCGCCGGAGCAGTCGTCGTCGACGCCGTTGCAGACCTCGGACGCGTCGGGGTTCACGTCGGGGTCATTGTCGTCGCAGTCCCCTCCCCCGCAGGCGATCGCCGCGTGGCCGTCGCCGTCGGCGTCCAGGTCGTCGGCCGTGCCGTTGCAGTCCTGATCCAGGCCGTCGCAGAGCTCGATCGCCGTGGGGAAGACCGAGGCATCGCCGTCGTCGCAGTCGCCGCAGAAGCCGGTCCAGCCGTCGCCGTCGACGTCCTCGCCCGCGGTCAGGCAGAGGTCCAGCTGCATGCCCGACAGGTCGTTGGCGTGGGTCGGGCTGTCGAAGTACTCGTACAGCGCGTCCTCGGTGCCGCTGCCCTGGCCGTAGGTGTTGGGCAGGGTGACGGCGTCGGAGAAGTCCACCTCCAGCACGTCCTGGTTCCCGCAGGACCAGCCCACCAGGCCCACCTCCGCGGTCATCAGCCCGTAGTCGAAGGTCGCCGTGCCGTCCTCCCAGAGCACCAGGTCGAAGGTGTTGACCAGCGCGGGCTGGTTCTTCATGGGCACGTCCTGGAACGTGACGGTCAGGCTGACGCCCGGGTCCTCCAGGGCCAGGATCGCGCCGGCCTCGCTGGGGTCCAGGTTGGTCCAGAAGGGCGCCAGCTGCGGGGTCTGGCCGGTCAGGCCGACGGCGCTGGGGATGTACCCCGCGTTGTCGAAGCCGAAGGTCAGGCGGCCGTTGGCCTGCAGCGTGAAGCCGTCCCAGTCCTGCCCGCAGAAGGGGAAGGCGAAGCTGCAGATGGACAGGTCCAGGGAGCCGTCGTCGTCCAGGGAGTAGGACTCCGACTCCAGCTCGTCGGCCTGACCGTCGCAGTCCTGGTCGACGCCGTCGGCGCAGCGCTCCGGGGCGCCCGGGTACACGCTGGGGTCGTCCTCGTCGCAGTCCGTGGTGCAGGTGACGCCGTCGCCGTCGAAGTCGCCCAGGTCCGTGGTCAGGGGGCTGCAGTCGTTGTCCACGCCGTCGCCGCAGGCTTCCGGCAGCGAGGGGCCGCGGGCGGGGTCGTCGTCGTCGCAGTCGATGTTGCAGGGGTCGCCGTCGCCGTCTGCGTCGGGGTCGCTCACCGTCGACGGGTCGCAGTCGTCGTCCACGCCGTCGCACTGCAACTCCAGCACCCCGGGGTGGACGGCTGGGTTCGTCTCGTCGCAGTCCAGGTCGCAGGCGTAGCCGTCCCCGTCGGCGTCGGCGATGTCGGGGGTGATCGGGTCGCAGTCGTCGTCGAAGCCCGAGCAGAGCAGCTCCACCCCGCCGGGCAGGACCGTGCTCTGGGTGTCGTCGCAGTCGTCGGCGCAGGGGCTGCCGTCGCCGTCGCGGTCGCCGTCGTCCAGGCTGGAGGGATCGCAGTCGTTGTCCACGCCGTCGCCGCAGAGCTCGACGAAGCCGGGGGTGGCCAGGGGGTCGGCGTCGTCGCAGTCCGTGGCGCAGTCGCTGCCGTCGCCGTCCGCGTCGAAGAGGTCCAGGGTGGCCGGGTCGCAGTCGTTGTCCAGGCCGTCGCCACAGAGCTCGCCGTTGTCGGGGTCGATGGCGGGGTCGGTATCGTCGCAGTCCTCGCCCGCGCAGGCCGCGTTGAAGGCCCCGTCGCCGTCGCCGTCCAGGGCCGGGTCCACGCCGTCGCAGTCCTGGTCGATCCCGTCGCCGCAGACCTCCGGCACCCCGGGGTTGCGGGTGGGGTCGTTGTCGTCGCAGTCGCCGCAGATGTCCACCACGCCGTCGCCGTCCAGGTCGTCGCCCGATACGTCGACATCGAAGGTGTCCTCCAGGCCGTCGCAGTCGGTGTCCACCCCGTCGCAGGTCTCCGGGGCGCCGGGCTGGGCCAGGGGGTTGGCGTCGTCGCAGTCGTCGCCGCAGCCGTTGGATCCGTCGCCGTCCGCGTCCAGGTCGTCGACCAGGCCGCTGCAGTCCTCGTCCCCGCCACCGCAGAGCTCGGGCTGGCCGGGGTGCACGGAGTCGTCGGCGTCGTCGCAGTCGCCGTCGCAGCCCGTGTAGGTGTCACCGTCCAGGTCGTCGAAGCTGCCGATCACCGCGCCGTCGCAGTTGAGGTCGTCGCCGCAGAAGGCCTCGCTGGCGGTGGGGTTGATGGCCGGGTCGCTGTCGTCGCAGTCGGCGCAGGCGTCGAAGCCGTCCGCGTCGGCGTCCGTGGTGGAGCCCACCGCCGCGTCCTCGTCGTCGCAGTCGATGCCGCCGCAGAGGAGGGAGAGCTCGCCGTCGGCGTCGGCGTCCGAGAGCAGGTCCGCGCCGCTGCAGTCCTGGTCGATGGCGTCGTCGCAGACCTCGATCTGGCCCACGCCCACCAGCGGGTCCGCCGCGTCGCAGTCGCCGCAGCCGTCGACGTTGCCGTCGCCGTCGCTGTCCACGCCGCCGATGGTCACGATGAGCGACCAGCTCAGCAGCACGCCGTCGTCGCTGCCGGGGAAGTCGTCCTCGATGTCCAGGATCCAGGCCCCGCTGGGGTCCTCACCGACGAAGGCGGCCAGGGGCTCCTCCGGGGCGTAGCGGCCGGCGAAGGGGGCCGAGCCCGAGTCCAGGGAGAGGCCGCCGTCGGCCAGGACGGTGCCGCGCAGGTCGTCGCCGCTGCCGCCGCGCCAGGAGAGCAGGGAGACCGTGGTGCCCGCGGGGCTGGTGAGGTCGAAGGCCAGGTCCCCGATGTAGGGGTGGCGCAGGTCCAGCACGACCTCCACCGAGGTCACCAGGTCGAAGGCGGCGAGGTCCAGGCTGCTGGCCCACAGGGACTGCCCGGTGACCGACGCGTCGAGGACCAGCGGGGCCGTGGAGGACACCCGCAGGTTGGTGCCGCCGGCCGAGGGGTCGAAGGCGTCGACGGAGCCGTCGCAGTCCGAGTCCACGGCGTCGCAGGCCTCGGGCGCGCCGGGGTAGGCGGTGGGGTCGCTGTCGTCGCAGTCGGTGCCGCAGGCGCTGGCGCCGTCGCCGTCCAGGTCCCGGTCGTCGACGTCGCCGCTGCAGTCGGTGTCCACGCCGTCGCAGACCTCCAGGGCGCCGGGGCGCACGCCGGGGGCGAAGTCGTCGCAGTCACCGGCGCAGATCGTGACGCCGTCGCCGTCCGCGTCGTCCAGCCGGTCCCCCTGGCCATCGCAGTCGTTGTCCAGGGCGTCGCAGAGCTCGGGCGCGCCGGGGAAGACGCTGGGATCGGCGTCGTCGCAGTCGTCGCAGCGGCCGCTCCCGTCGCCGTCGCCGTCTGTGGCGCTGGTGATCGAGGGGTCCAGGTCGGCGCAGTCGGCGCCCCCGCAGGCCAGGCCGACCTCCCCGTCCAGGTCCATGTCCCCGTTGAGGGCCACGCCGTCGCAGTCGTTGTCGACGCCGTCCGCGCAGAGCTCGACCTGGCCGGGGAAGCGGCTGGGATCGTCGTCGTCGCAGTCCACCGCGCAGGAGGCGCCGTCGCCGTCGCCGTCGTAGATGTCGGGGGTGCCGGGGTCGCAGTCCTCGTCGACGCCGTTGCCGCAGACCTCCGGAGCGCCGGGCCAGACCGTGGGGGAGGCGTCGTCGCAGTCGTCGCCGCCGCCGCAGAACACGGAGAAGTAGCCGTCGCCGTCCAGGTCGGTGCCCGCGTCCAGGCCGTCGCAGTCCTGGTCGATGGCGTCGTCGCAGACCTCCACCGCGCCGGGGTGGATGGTGGGGTCGGCGGCGTCGCAGTCGAAGGGGGCGCAGGAGCCGTCGCCGTCCGCGTCCGAGCAGGGGGCGATGGACCACGCGGCGTCCAGCAGGGGCTCGAAGCAGGAGATGCTGAGGGCGTCGCCGCCGGCCGGGTCCTGGATGCCGACGGTGGCGGAGACCCCGAAGTCGAAGGCGGGGGACGCGAACTGCGTGTCCGCGTGGTGGATCTGCAGGAGGCCGCCGTTGAGGATGTGGACCTGGAAGGAGCCCTCGCCCTGGTCCTGGTAGTGGGGCACGCCCTCCCAGGAGACGATGACCCGGTCGTTGGCGGCCGAATCGTCCAGGATCCACACCCCGCCGCCGTTGCTGGGGTTCAGGTCGTCCCAGAAGACGGCGACGTGGGGCTGCTGATCGGGATCGGGCAGGCAGCCGTTGGACCAGGAGATGTCCGCGTCGTCGCCGGTGGAGAACGAAAGGCCGCCGTTGCTGCCCACGACGATGTGCGACCAGCTCTGGCCGTAGAAGTCGAAGGGAAAGGGCAGCTCCCAGACCAGGGTGCCGTCGTCGGAGGTGGGGCCGACCTCGCCCAGGCCCCAGATGGGCTCGAAGGCGGCGGGGATGGCCGTGGCCACGTGCCCGAAGGCGTCGGGCCCCGCGGACTGTGCGTGGGCGAGGCAGGGCGCCAGCAGGGCGATCGCGAGCAGGAAAGATCTCATCGGCTCCCCGGAATGCAGCAGGGGGGAACCTAGCTGAGGCGCGGGGGCGCGGGAACGGATCCTGTCGACGAGGCGTAGGGCCAGGAGCCTCCTACAGGTGCTCGACGTCCGTGAGGGTCATCTTCAAGGGCACGCCGCCGCCGTCGATGCCCGCGGCGCGCAGGCCGGCGTCGCACTCGGGGGTCATGACGTCGGGGTAGGCCTGCCCGAACCACACGTTCTCCACCTCGGTGGACAACAGCAGGTGCTGGATGGTGCCCGCGCTGCCGAAGAAGAACTCGTCCGCGGTCCAGTCAACGGTCCAGGCGAGCTCGGGCCCGGACTCGAGGTCGCCCGCGCAGGCCAGCATGTACTCGGCCCGCTCGACCAGGTGGGTGCCCTCGTAGTGCAGGATCCAGCCGTCGTTCACCCAGGCCAGGGCCATGTCGAAGGCGCCGACGAAGAAGCCGCACTCCACCCGGAACCAGGCCACGGTGCCCTCGTCGTGATCCGGTCCGTCGGCGTCCCAGGGCTCCGCCGCGGGGTCGACGTCGACGTCCTCCTCCAGATCGTCCACCTCGCCGTCGGGGTCGTCGGTCAACGGATCGGAGGACTCGGGGACCTCCAGGGCGTCCTCGTCGACGTCCTCGGAGGAGGCAGCGAACCGCGATCCGCCCCCATCGACCGGAGCGCAGGCCGCCAGCAGCATCCAGAGGAGCGCTGCGGTTGCCGTCGTCGTGCGTGCAGTGAGTCGTGCCATGTTTGTGTTCTCCACGGGGCCTTACATCGCAAGGAGCGGGCCAGCTTGCAGATCGGCGTGTGGAGGTACGCCGGCAGGCCCTGAGCGGGGGACACGGAGCGCGAGATTCTCCTGGCGGGGGGCGACGGAGCGGTCGTTCTGCGTCGCAACAGCTCAAATTGAGACGGTCGCAGAGGCCGTCGACCCTGCGCGTTTCAAGATGCGTCGGTCGCTGGAGACCTACTCGTATCGAAGCGCGTCGATGGGATCGAGGCTGGCCGCCTTGGTGGCCGGGTAGCTGCCGAAGCCCACGCCGATGAGCGTGCAGAAGGCGAAGCTCAGGCCGACGGCCCACAGCGGCACGTGCGCGGCGGGGTAGTCGTCGATGAGGAAGCGGCGGATGGCCGCCGTGCCGCCGATCCCGAAGAGCCAGCCCACCACCACCCCGATG
>CALCXL010000303.1 GCA_937907595.1 uncultured Pseudomonadota bacterium | reverse complement strand
GACAAGGTCCTGTTCTTCGAGGGCGAGGACGACGCCCCCTACGGCAACGCCGTGGTCCTCATGGACATGGCGAAGGGCGCGGGCGTGGCGACCATCGGCATCATGACGCCCAACGAGGAGGCGGCGGCCGCGGTGGGCCCCGACGGCCTGCCCCTGGCGCCGCTGGAGGGGGAGGCCCCCGAGGCCGGCGACCCCGCGGGAGACCCCGAATGAGCGAGCGACGCACCAGCGTGCGGGTGGGCGGGGACATCCCCATCAGGACCCGCACCGACGCCGGGGAGCTGGCCATCACCAGCGGCGGCAAGCTGAGCGAGGCCGGGCTCTTCGTGGAGTACGTGCTCCCCTACGAGTCCGGCACCCGCCTGACCGTGGAGTTCGTCCTGCCGGGGCTGGGCGAGGTCTCGGTGCAAGCCGAGGTGGTGTCGGCGCAGACCTTCCTGCCCAGCGACGCCAGCAGCCCCATGGGCAACGGACTGCGCTTCGTGGATGCCACGCCGCAGGCCGTGGAGCGCATTCGCTCCTACATCGATCGGGAGTTGACCTGAATGTTCGATACCGGCGTGTTCAACGGGTTCCACGAGCCCACGTTCGACTTCCTGCGGGGCATCGCGGACAACAACGACAAGGTCTGGTTCACCGAGCACAAGAAGCAGTACCAGGACCACTTCGTCGCGGCAGGCCAGTCCTTCGCCACGGCGCTGGGGCACCGCCTGCAGGCTCTGCACCCCGCAGTGCAGGTGGAGCCGAAGGTCAACGGGAGCCTGTTCCGCATCAACCGGGACATCCGCTTCAGCAAGGACAAGACGCCCTACAAGACCCACCTGGACATGTTCTTCTGGCTGGGCACGGGCCGCTCGCGCGAGTGCGCGGGCTTCTTCTTCCGCCTGGCGCCTGACGCCGCCTGGGTGGGCTCGGGCATCCACGGCTTCTCCAAAGCCGCGCTGGAGGCCTACCGGGAGGCGGTGGTGGGCCCCCGGGGCGACGAGCTGGAGGCGATCCTGGCTGAGCTGGGCGACTACACCCTGGGCGGCCAGCACTACAAGCGCGTGCCCCGCGGCCTGGACGCCGAGCACCCCCGCGCCGAGCTGCTCAAGCACGACGCGCTGTTCGCCGACCTGAAGCTGGAGCCCCTGCCGGACACGGTGCGCACGCCGGAGTTCGTGACGGTGGTCGCCGACCACTGCGCGGCGCTGCTGCCCCTGCTGGTCTGGGTGGCCGACGTCGTCGAGTCGACGAAGTAGGCAAAGCCGGCGGCGATCGCGCTAGCCTCGCGGCATGTGCCGCAACATCCGCCCCCTCTTCAACTTCCAGCCCCCCGCCACCCCCGACGAGGTCGAGGCGGCGGCGCTGCAGTATGTGCGCAAGGTCAGCGGCTACAGCAAGGTGCCCGCCGCCAACCAGGACGCCTTCGATCGCGCGGTGCAGGCCGTCGCCGCTGCGACCGCCGACCTGGTGGGCTCCCTGGTGACGAGCGCCCCGCCGAAGGATCGGGAGGAGGAGGCGGAGAAGCGCCGCGCGTTGAGCCGCAAGCGCTTCGGGACCACTCCTAGTTGAAATTCAGCGTCAGCTGCCAGTCCGTCGACGGGCCCTCCCAGCAGACCACGCCGATGGTCAGCTCCCCGCCGACCCACTCGGGGCCCGCGACCTCGGGGGAGGTGGTGCCGAACTCGTAGCCCGCCAGGATGATCTGATCGGGCAGTACGGCGGGCGCCATGACGCTGAAGTCCATGTCCGTGGCGGTGCCGGTCCAGGACAGCTCGGCCGTCAGGTCCGCGCTGCAGTCCATGTCCAGCAGGAACCAGTCCTGATCCCCCGTCCAGGTCTGGCCGTCGTTGGAGCAGGTGGAGGCCGTGCCCGTGATCACCACGGTGGAGGCGTTGGTGGGCCCAAAGGCGTTCATGTCGGCGTCCGTGGCGCCCTCGTTGGGCTCCGACTCGGACAGGTTGAGCGTCGGGCCGTTGCAGGAGCCCGCGGGCGGAGGGGTGGCGTCGTCGTCGTCGGTGGGCACGGTGTCGTCGTCGTCGTCGTCCGAGATGGGCGTGCTGTCGTCGTCGTCGTCCACGAAGTCGTCGTCGTCCATGGCGTCGTCGTCATCCACCGCGTCGTCGTCGTTGGCCGCGTCGTCGTCGTTGGCCGCGTCGTCGTCGTCGGCGAACAGGTCGTCGTCGTCGGCCGCGTCGTCGTCGTCGGGGGCGGCGTCGTCGTCGTCACCCCCGCCGCCTCCGCCGCCTCCGCGTGGGGAGGAGCAGGCCATCGTCGGCAGGATCAGGAGCAGGAGCAGGAGCTGGAATCGGGTCATGGGGAGGACCTCAAAAGCCGCACGACTGCGCGGAGAGTTCGACGAACAGGAAGCCGGTCTGGGTGTCCACGTAGACACCGTAGGCGGTGGCTCCGCTGCGCTCGATGATCGACTCGTACAGGCGGTACTTGGTGACAGAGATCGTGTGCAGGGCGCCCGGGTTGAGGCCCAGCAGGTAGGTGTTCGGCACCACGAAGATGCCGTTGTCCTGCGCGTGGCAGGTGATGGACGCGCCGCTGTTGGGGTCCGAGACGGTGATGAAGGCGCGGGCGTTGACGTCGTAGGGGCCCAGCCACTGGACCTCCCCCACCCCGCCGTCCAGCCACCAGCAGTCGGCGAACTTGGCCGACGTGATGAGGGGGATCGTCACCACCAGATCCGAGGGCGCGTGCACCACCGCGGGGTGGGGCAGGGTGCAGCCGTCGGGGTCCACCGCGCCGTAGACCGTGTACGACGAGTTGCTGGGCACGAAGGCGCCGTTGATGCCGCTGGCGACGTAGGTGTTGGTGGGCGACACCGTCACGGGGATGGTCTGGACGGAGGCGATGCTGATCGAGCTGCCCACGGAGTAGTAGCTGCGTGAGTTGGCCGGCGGCACCACGTTGAAGGAGCAGCTGCCCAGGGGCGGCAGGTGGGTGAGGGGCGGTGAGTTGGCGGGCTCGAACCAGCCGAGCTCGATGTTGCCGACCTCGCTGCCGGGCACCGACGGGGACTCCGACTTGAAGACGCCGAACACCGCGCCGTCCAGGCCGTCGGCCCAGGTCTCGTACTCGAACTCCACGTCGTCCTCGCCGTCGCCGTCGGTGAAGACCTGCACGTCGACGTCGCCGGGCGCGCAGCCGGGGGGCACGTCGACCACGATCTTCTCGTCGGTCAAGGCCAGCACGGTGCCGTAGGCGCTGTCGAAGCGGACGATCAGCTCGTCCTCGTCGGTGTTGGCCAAAGTCCCCGTGTAGAAGATCTCCGCCGTGTAGCCGCCCTGGGTGCTGCCGTGGTCGGGGTCGATCTCTTCGATGGTGAAGGGGTCCAGCGGCGTGACGTCGTCGTCGTCGGGGGCGGTGTCGTCGTCGTCGGGGGCGGTGTCGTAG
>CALCXL010000302.1 GCA_937907595.1 uncultured Pseudomonadota bacterium | reverse complement strand
CGAACCGCAGCTTGAAGTCGATGCCGAAGTTGCCGTAGTCCTGGGTGGCCTCGTCGTCCCGCACCCAGGAGCCCTCCAGGTAGAAGTTGTCCGTGAAGCGGAACTGCGCGCGCGCCACGGACGACACCACCGACGCCCGCGTGCCGCCCACCCCGAAGCCGCCCTCCAGGGTCAGCAGATCGGGCACGACCTCCTTGGTGGCCACCGCCCAGACGGTCGTGGCCCCGGTGGCGTCGGTGTACACCGGCACGATCTCCAGGTTGTCCGGCAACGCGCTGTTGTCCACGCTCTGGCCCAGGGACGTCGCCGCGCCCTCCACCAGGGTGCCCAGGGCCGTGCTGGTGGCCGCCGCCGCGAGCTGGGTCAGGTCGGCCTCCGCGAGCTGCTCCTGCGTCAGGTCGAAGAGCAGCAGGCTGTTGATGTCGGCCATGGACAGCGCGGGCTCCGACGAGGCGACCAGGGTGGGCGAGTTGAGGGGCCCGGTGATGGTGTAGGAGATCCGGTAGTTCTGCTGGCGGTTGACGATCTCCGTGGCCATGCGCATGTCCAGCTCCGGCCACCAGCCGGCGCCCGCCTTGAAGGTCGCCGTGCCCGGCTGCAGATCGAAGCTCCGGCCGTTGTAGGGGAGCGTGCCGCCGTCGATCTGCAGGGCGCCGAGCAGGACCACATGGCGCGTGTCCCCCCCCACCCGGAAGTCCAGGGCGGTGGCGCGCAGGTCGCCGACGTTGTTCTGGACGCGCAGGGCCTCGGGCTCCGACGTGAAGCGCAGGTCCAGCCCGAACAGCCCAAGACCCTCCTCCCCGGCCAGGTTCTCGGTCGCCCGCTCCCCGATGCGCAGGGCCGATCGCTGCCAGTTGAGGGGGTCCCGCTGCACCAGGTCGTCGATGTGGATCCGCCCGCCCAGCACGAGACGATCCGGCGACCTGCCCCGGAACTCCAGGGCGAAGTTCCCGGTGGTGGGCGGCAGGAAGCTGGGGTAGCGCACCGTGCAGCGGTCGCAGCGGGCGTGCAGGTCGTAGTCGCGCGGCCGGTACCCGCTGCGGTCCAGGCGGATCGAGCTCCCGGCCACGCCCTCGAGCCGCCCGCCGCCCATCCGTCCCTCGAAGGCATCCACCCGCAGCATGCGATCCCGCAGGGAGAACTCGGCCAGATCGACCTCCACCTCGTGGGGGAAGTACACCGTGCGGAGGATCGCGTCCCGGAGGGTGGCCTTCCCCTCGATGTCCACGGCGGCGGTCGACATGCCCTTCACGCTCAGGTCCAGCACCAGGGCGCGCGCCTCCGCCCGGTCGAAGGCGTCCACGACCAGGTCCGCGAAGCTCAGGTCCACCGGCCCCCGCACCGACAAGGCCAGGGGCCCGTTCGGACGCAGCCAGCCCTCGACCCGCACGTCGGTGCGCCCGTCGGGGGAGGCCAGCTCCACCTCGTCCAGGCGGTAGGCCCCGCCGCTCAAGCTCAGCCGCAGGGGACGGCCCGGCGGCGCCTCCACCCGGTGCCCCCCGCGCTCCAGCCACAGCTGGTCCACCACCAGCGCGATGTCGCTCCAGCGATCCTTGAGGGTGCCGGAGCCCGTCAGCTGGCCGCCGATCGCCCCCCGCATCCGCTCCTGTCGCCCCAGCAGGGTCCGCGGCAGGACCGGGTCCAGGTCGACGTCCTTCCACGCCAGCTCGTAGGAGTAGGCCCAGATGCCGCGCAGGCTCATCTGGGCGCTCGCGCTGCCCTGGCGGTCCAGCAAGTCCCCCGACGCCGTGAGCTCGCCGTCGTCGATGCGCACCGCGATCCGCGAGTCCCCCAGCCGCTGCCCCCGCACCTCCAGGTCGTCCAGGCGCAGGTCGGCCCGCAGGGTCAGGTCCTTGACCGCGCCGGTCAGCACCGCGCCGCCGTGCAGGCGACCGGTCAGGGCCGGGTCCAGCCCCAGCGCCTGTCGGATGGGCTTCAGTTCGCCGATGCCCATCTCCGGCACGCGGAACTCGAAGTCCAGCACCTCCCGCCCCACCGTGCCGCGCCCGAACACCGCGTGGCCCGAGGCCTTGCGCGCCCAGCCCTGCTCCACCACCAGGTCGCCGTTCACGATCCGGGCGTCGATGTCCAGGCTGGCGAAGTCCTCCCACAGGTAGGTCATGTCCCGGCCCGTCACCACGCCGCTGCCCCCCAGCCGGTCGGGGGGACCGAACAGCGTCGCCCGCCCCCACACGTCCCCCTTCGCGCCCAGGTCGTTGCCGAAGAAGATGGGCAGCAGGTCCTCGGCCCGACCGTGGCCCTCGGGCACCACCGCCTCGACCACCAGCTCCGTGCCCTCCCGCGTGCCGCCCCGACGCAGGTCGGCGAAGAGCACCCGCACCTCCGCCTCGAAGTCGCTCTCGCCCGTCCGGGCGCGCAGGGACGTGAAATTCAGGTCCCCCGGCGCCGCCCAGTGCACGTCGCCCACCACGCTGCCAAAGCCCCAGCCCCGGAAGAAGAAGTCCGCCAGCTCCAGGGAGCCGTCGATGACCAGCCGGTTCGACGGACCGATGATGGTGGCCGCGATGCGTCCCCGCCCGTCGACGTCCTGCTGCACCATCCGGTTGCCCAGGTCGTCCATGTCGAGCTCCCCGCCCAGCACCCGGATGTCCAGGCCCAGGGGCTTCTGCCGGAGGTCGAACACCGTGGTCACGTCCAGGCTGGAGTTCGGCCCCGTGACCCGGGCCGGCGCCAGGGTGATGGACCCCGGGCCGATGCTCAGCCCCGCCTCGACATGCACCACGGGGACGTGCAGCAGCTCGGGCTCCGCCACCGGCGCGTTCCACGGCCCCCGGGTCACCACAAGGTCGGCGATGTCGATGCTCGCGTGCCCCCGCGCGGCGAAGCCGTTCTTGACCTGGCCCTTGAGCCGGACCACCCCGTCGGCGTCGAAGGCGCAGAAGGACCCGGGGATGGTCACCGCGGCCAGGATGCGCTCCAGGGCCACCCCCCGGATGTCCGCGTCCACGGAGAAGGGCAGATCACCCGACAGGTCGATGCCGCCGGTCAGCCGCACGGTGCCGCCGCCGTACTGCACCACCGAGCCGGGGCCCAGGTTCGCGCGCCCGCGGTTCACGTCGCCGATCAGCGTGAAGGTGCCCACCCGGTAGGTCGCCCAGCGATCCTTGCGCTTGAGCCAGGCCTTGACCGCCACGTCTTCGCCTTCCAGCGTGAACGTCACCTGGGGCGGCCCCCCCTGCCCCACCAGACCCACGGTGACGCCCAGCTCCCCCAGGATCGGAGGCAGCTTCGGCCAGGCCGCCTGCAGTCGATCCAGGTCCAGATCCACCCGGGCTTGCAGGCTGTAGGCCAGGCCCCCTGGCTCGCTGGCCCCCGGAGGCTTCGGCAGGTCGATGATGCCCTCCAGCTCCGCCAGCCCCGTGCCCAGGTACAGCGTCTGCGGCTGCAGCGTGACCCGACCGTCCTCGATGGCGAAGGTGCCCTCCTGCAGGCGTCCCCGCTCGCGCAGCTCCCCGGCCCCCACCTCCAGCTCTTCGATGGCCAGGCGTCCCTCCCCCCGCCCCGTCGCGTCCTGGTCCAGGCCCAGGTCCAGCCCGCGCAGCGCCACGCCCAGGTCCGCCGGATCCAGCGACACCCGCGTCGACGCGCCCCGGACGTCCAGGGAGGCGAGTTGGACCGCCCAGGGCTCCCCAGTCGACGCCGGTGCTCCATCGACGGGGCGCAGGCGGGCGATGATCGGCTCGAAGTCCCGCAGCGTGCCGTCGACCAGCGCCACCCGGGCCGCGGGCCCCTGGACCGTGACGCGCTCGATGGCCACGACGCGCGCGCGCGGGTCCGGCAGGCCGGCGAGCGCCACGTCCAGGGAGTCGAAGCGGACCAGGGGGAGGCCGTCCTGGGGTCCGCCCCGCGCGTGCAGGGTGAGGCCCGTGACCACCGCCCGCGGAGGCAGCAGGGAGGTCAGGTCGATGCGCTGCACGAACAGATCGGCGCCGAGCAGCCGCGAGCCCAGCTGCACCACCGCGCGACGGGCCGGCTCTGAGGCGCCCCCGGAGCGCAGCACGACCAGCAACAACGCCAACGCCAGCAGCAGGGCGACCCCGGCCGTAGCGAACAGCCGGACGAGCCGCCGGAGCGGCCCCCTGCGTGGCGCATTGCTCATCGCTGCCAGCTTAGACCCCCGACGGCCGCCGCGAATTCGACCGGATCAGGGCGCCGCCTGCGGTGCCGCCCCCAAACACAGAGGCCCGGTCGCCAGGAGCGGCCGGACCTCTGGGGATTCTGGAGCGGGCGACGGGACTCGAACCCGCGACAACAAGCTTGGGAAGCTTGGACTCTACCAACTGAGCTACACCCGCCTGACTCCGTGAACTCGTGCGACGATCAATCCTTGATTCCGAGCTCCAGCGCAAGGGCTGAGACCCGATTCATGACCTCTCCGTCGCGGAAGTCG
>CALCXL010000301.1 GCA_937907595.1 uncultured Pseudomonadota bacterium | reverse complement strand
TCGTGGGTGCCGACGTCGGCGCAGGAGGGCGGCGCGGTGGGGGCCACCCAAACAGGGCAGAGGCAGCCCTGGTTCACGACGCCGTCGCAGTCCTGGTCCACCTCGTCGAAGCAGGCCTCGGACTCCGTGGGCGAGCGCCCCGGGTCCGCGTCGTCGCAGTCCCCTTCGCAGGGCGTCGACCCGTCCACGTCGCCGTCCAGCTCGTCCGCGGGCAAGCCTCCGCTGCAGTCGTTGTCCAGCCGGTCGCACAGCTCGGCGGCGCCGGGGAAGGAGTCGGGGTCCCCGTCGTCGCAGTCGGCGCAGGCCAGGAAGCCGTCGCCGTCGCTGTCGTGCTCCCCCGGTCCGGGCAGGCCGTCGCAGTCCTGGTCGATGGTGTCGCAGCCCTCGGGCGCCCCCGGGTAGGTCGCCGGGTCGGCGTCGTCGCACTCCGCGCAGGCCAGGAAGCCGTCGCCGTCGACGTCCACCTCCCCGCTGCCCGGCGCGCCGGTGCAGTCCCCATCGATCCCATCGCACAGCTCCACGCCGCCGGGGAACAGGCTGGGGTCCGCGTCGTCGCACTCCGCGCAGGCCAGGAAGCCGTCGCCGTCGACGTCGGCCTCGTCGATCCCCGGCGCGCCGGTGCAGTCGTCGTCGACGCCGTTGCAGGCCTCGATCGCGTCGGGGTGGATGGCCCCGTTGGCGTCGTCGCAGTCGAGTTCGCAGGCCGCGAAGCCGTCGCCGTCCAGGTCGGCCTCGCTCGCGGGGATCAGGCCGTCGCAGTCCCCGTCCAGGCCGTCGCAGAGCTCGGGAAAGCCGGGGCCCCGGTCCGCGTCGCCGTCGTCGCAGTCGCCTTCGCAGGGCGCCGCGCCGTCCCCGTCCTGGTCCCGCTCCTCGTCGAAGAGCACGCCGTCGCAGTTGGTGTCCAGGCCGTCGCAGAACTCGGGCTGGGCGGGGTGGCGGTCGGGGTCCAGATCGGCGCAGTCCCCCGCGCAGGGGGGGAAGCTGTCCTGGTCCAGGTCCAGCTCCTCGGCAGGCATGTCCCCGTCGCAGTCGGAGTCGACGCCGTCGCAGACCTCCTCCGCTCCCGGGTAGACGCCCGCACGGTGGTCGTCGCAGTCGCCGTCGCAGGGGGCCAGGCCGTCGGCGTCTGCGTCGAGCTCCTCCACCCCCGGCGCCCCATCGCAGTCCTCGTCGCGACCGTCGCAGGTCTCTGCGGCGCCGGGATGAACCGCGGGGTCGGTGTCGTCGCAGTCGGGACCGGCCACCCAGCCGTCGCGGTCGAGATCCAGGCGGGACGCGCTGGCCTGGCCGAGCAGCTCCAGATCCACCCGGCGGCGCGCGTCCCCGGCGTCCACCTCCACCACCAGGGCGGCGCCGTGGCGGCCCGCGGAGGTGGGTAGGTACTCGATCGTCACGAAGTGGTGGTCGCCCTGGTTGAGCCCCCCCGTCGGCGCGCCGAGGACCCGGAAGGGCGCACCCTCGGGCTCGATGGAGAGGGAGAGGCCCGCCGGGCCCGGGGAGGCGAGCATGAGCTCCACCGCGCCGACCGCGCCCCCGCCCAGCGTCACGTGGCCGAGGTCCAGGGAGCCAGGCCCCAGCCGCAGATCGACCGGCTGGGCGCATCCAGCGAGCGCGACAGCCGCCAAGGCAGCGAAACCAAAGGCTTTCTGCACGTCGCACCGTTGGTCGGAGGGGGGTATGGGCCAGCGCACGGACCCGATGATACCGTTTGCAGCATGCTGGACCGCCAGGCCGCCACCGCGTTTGTCGTCAGCCAGGGGGAGGAGCTCCTCAGCGGGCAGACGCTGGACACCAACGCCAACTTCCTCTGCGACCGGCTGACGGACCTGGGCCTGCGGGTGCTCGGCGCCGCTACCGCCGGGGACCGAACGCAGGACATCGCCGACGTACTCGCCGCCTCGTGCGCGCGCGCAGACGTCGTGATCTGCACCGGAGGGCTGGGACCCACCGCCGACGACCTCACGGCCGAGGCCGCCAGCGAGGCCTTCGGCCGCCCCATCGAGCTCCGGGCCGACGCGCTGCAGCAGGTCGAAGCGCGCTACCGCCGGGCCGGGCGGGTCATGGCCGACAGCAACCGCCGGCAAGCCATGCTGCCCCGGGGCTGCGACCTGCTCGAGAACCCCGTGGGCACGGCGCCCGGCTTCGCCCTGGACTGCTCGCCGGCGCGGCTCTACTGCCTGCCCGGGGTGCCCTTCGAGATGAAGCGTATGTGGGCCGATCGCGTCCAGCCAGACCTGCTCGACCGCCTCGCCCTCCGCCCCCCGCAACGCAGGCTCTTTCGCGTCCTGGGCCGGGGGGAGAGCCAGCTCCAGGACCTCCTCGGCGACCTGCCCACGCTCTTCCCGGGGGTGGAGTTGGGCTTCCGCACGAGCATGCCCGAGAACCAGGTCAAGCTCGTCGCCGAGCCCGACGTCCCCGGACTGGACGACGCCGCCGTCTTGGTGCGCGAGCGGCTGGGCCGGGACCTCTTCTCCGAGGACGGGGGCGAGGAGCTCGCAGCGGTCGTCGGCGGGCTCCTGCTGCGCCGGGGCGAACGCCTCGCGCTGGCCGAGTCCTGCACCGGCGGATGGATCAGCCACCTGATCGTCACCGAGGCGGGCTCCAGCCGGTGGTTCGATCGCGGATGGGTCACCTACTCCAACCAGGCCAAGGTGCAGGACCTGGGGGTGCCCCTCGAGCTGCTGGAGGCGCACGGCGCCGTCTCTGAGCCTTGCGCGCTGGCCATGGCCGAGGGCGCGCGCGCACGCTCGGGAGCGGACTGGGCCGTCTCGGTCACAGGCATCGCCGGCCCCGAGGGCGGCAGCGAGGACAAGCCCGTGGGGACCGTGTGCTTCGGCGTGGTGGGGCCGGGCGTGCAACGAACCCGCCGCATGCAGATCCCCTCCCGCGGCCGCACCCCGACGCGTCGCTTCAGCGCCTTCATCGCCCTGGACATGCTCCGGCGGCAGATCCTGAGCCCTGGGTAAAAACCCGGCGCGGCGACGGATTCCAACTGGACCCCGGGATC
>CALCXL010000300.1 GCA_937907595.1 uncultured Pseudomonadota bacterium | reverse complement strand
CCGGGACTCCAGGACGATGTCGTCCAGGCGGATCAGCGCCTCACGCTCCCCTGGCGCGGGGCGACCTCCGGCCACGCGGATCTGCATGTGGGTGGCGTCGCGGGGGCGACGAAAGACGCGCTCCTCCTCATGCCAGGGCGCGCTGCCCGCCGCGGGACGCCAGTCGGCGGAGCGGTGGGCCGTCACCGCGGTCGCCCGGGCCTTCTTCGGATCGGCCAGCACCGCGGCGGGGTCCCCCGTGTCGATGCGATGAAAGCGCACGGTCAGGCCGGGCCGCTCGGCGGGGTCGCGCTTCGGGGAGGCCAGCGAGTCCGTCGCCATGCGCCAGCGCAGCGTGTACTCGCGGTCGGCGTCCAGGGGGATGGGCTCCGACGCCCACACCGGCACGCTGCGGCTCGATCGCAGGGACAGGTGCCGGTCCGCGCCCTCGCCCCGCGCGCTGCCGCCCTTGCCGCCCACGAAGGCCCCGGCCACCGGCGCGCTGAAGTCTTCGGACCAGCGCCGGACGGAGGGCGGGACCGGAGCGTGCTCGATGGTGGCGGCCAGGCCGGCGAGCTCGAAGCGATCCAGGTGCTCGAACAGCGCGCAGGGGCTGTGATCGCAGACCGGCGCGGAGGCGGGGGAGGGGGCCGGGGCGACGACGGGTGCCTGCACGTCGCCGCAGCCAGCCGCGATCAACGCAGCGGCGACGAGCAGCAGCGGGGCGATGGGCCGGCGCGCGCGCATGGGTTCCCTCGGGCTGGGCGGGCCGGCATCCTGCCCGCGTGCAAGCGGCGCAGGGTAACGCAATCTTCGCCGGAGTCCTCGCCCTCGGGGCGGCGGCGGCGTGGTGGGGGAGCGGGGACGCCTCCGCGGTTCCGGCCACGGCCCTGGGCCTGGCAGCGGCGGCGGCGTTGGTGCCGGCCGCGGTCCTGTTCGCCCGCGAAGAGCGGCGGTCCCGGGGCGTCGCCCTGGCCCTGCTCCTGCTGATCGGGGCCGTCGCAGCGCAGGTGTTCTTCCGCCCTGGCGTCCCCCAGGGCCACGACCTGCAGTCCCACTCCTGGGCGCTGTACGCCACCTGGCGCAGCGTGCTCGACGGCGACCCCTTTCCCCGCTGGACGCCCTACATCGGCCTGGGCGTGCCCCTGCTGCAGTTCTACGGGCCCCTGCCCTGGCTGCTCTGTTGGCCGGCGATGGCCCTCGGCGCCAGCCCGCTGGTCGCGCTCAAGTCGGGGCTGGTCCTGGCCCAGATCCTGGGTGCCGTGGCCACCTGGTCCGCCGTGCGCGGCCTGGGGGGGAGCCGCGCGGCGGCCCTGTTGGGCGCCCTGGCGCTGTCCTTCGCGCCCTACCGGCTGCTGGACCAGACCTACCGCATCGCCTACGCCGAGGGCTTTGCGCTGGCCCTGACGCCCTGGACGCTGGCCCAGGCGGTGCGGGTGGCCCGCGGCGAGGATCGGGTGGCGGCCCTGGCCCTGGGCACGGCCGCCCTGGTGCTCAGCCACCCGGTCACCGGCCTGCTCCTGGTGCCCCTGGCGCTGCCCCTGCTGTTCCTGCCCTTGTGGCGTCGACCGCGCCGCGTCTTCGCCCTGCTCCTGGCCGGAGCCCTGGGGCTGGGGGCCACCGCGGCCTTCTGGCTGCCCATGGCGGCTGAGCAGCCCGCGACGACGCTGTCCCGCACCGCGCCCGTCGGCAAGCAGCTTGCGCCCCTGGCGGCCTCCCCCGCCGAGCTGGTCACCCGCCAGGGCTGGACCGGCTACGACCTCCGCCGCAAGCACGACACCCCCGAGGGCAAGGCGAAGGCCGTGCCCCTGTACGTCGGCTGCGGCCTGCTGACCCTGGCCGGGCTGGGCCTGGCGGCGCCGGGGCGGCGAAGGGAGTCCGCGGAGGAGCAGCAACCGGCGGACCCCCGCCCCTGGGCCCTGGCCGGTCTGTTGGCCCTGGCCTTCTCCACCCAGCCCACGGCGGCGCTGTTGGACCTGGTGCCGCTGTACGGGCGCATCCAGTTCCCCTGGCGCTTCCTGGCCCCGGCGACGGCCACGCTGGTCGTGGCGGGGGCGCTGTCCCTGGATCGTTGGACGTCGACGCCGGCGCGGCCCTGGCTCCTGGGCGGCGCCGCGGCCCTGCTGGTCTTTGACGCGGTGCCCTACCTGGGTGCGGCCGACTGGTTCGAGCCCTACGAGGATGTGGTGGTGCGGGGCCCCGGCGATCGCCTGGTGCCCCTGGACCTGCCGGCCGGCGACTTCGTGCGCGTCGAGAATCTGCGCCTGCCCCCGGCCTCCTTCGCCTACCGGGTGGGTCGCAGCCGCGGGATCTTCCCCGAGTACACCAACCCGGAGCTCCGCCGCCGCTACCTGGGCCGCAAGCACCGGCCTGGCCGATCCGAGGCGCTGGGCGTCTCCTGGCGCATCGTCCGCCGTCGCGCCCGACCCCTTCCGGCCGGCCCCCTGGCCCGGATCGACGGCGTGCCGCTGCCCGACGCCGTGGTCGATCTCCGCGGCGAGCGCATCGACGTCGACCTGGTGCAGCCAAGCCCCGGCGGCCGCCTGCTGCTGGCCAGTCAGTCCTTTCCCGGCTGGCGGGCTCGGATCGACGGCGGACCCTGGCAGGAGGCGGGCAGCCACCACGGCCTGCTGTCGATCCAACTGCCCGAGGGCGCGCGCCGCGTCGACCTGCGCTACTCGGCCTGGCGGCCCTGGGACCGCGCGGTGGGCCGATCGATCACCCTGTCCGTGCTCCTGGGCCTGCTCCTGGCCGGGGTCCGGAGGCGCCGCTCCACGGGTCGCTGACCCCGCCCGACGGGCTCCAAGCTGCCCCGCGGCGTCGGCCCGCGCCGTGGTAGCGTGCCGCAGCTTTCTGCCCCTTTTCTCGGGAGTTCCCGTGCGCCTGTACTCGCTGCTCTTCGCCCTGCTCGCAGGCTTCGCCCTGGCCGGTTGCCCCCAGTCCGTTGGAGGGGGCGGCGGCGACGACGACGACTCGGCCGACGACGACGACGCGATGGACGACGACGACGCGGTGGACGACGACGACG
>CALCXL010000299.1 GCA_937907595.1 uncultured Pseudomonadota bacterium | reverse complement strand
CTCCACGCCGTCGACCGTGGCGATGGCCGTCACCCGCTGATCCACCAGGGGCCCGGCCCCCGACGCGGCGATGCTGAAGGCCGCCGAGACCCGATCGCCCGGCCCGTAGGCCTTCTGCAGGAACTCCAGCTCCTTGCGGAAGCGCGGCGCCTGGTAGCCCACCACCAGCACCCGCCGTTCGGCCAGCAGCGCGTCGCCGGACCGGACCTGCACCGTCCACAGCCCGCCGGGCGCCGATTGGGGGATCACGAAGTCGTTGGTCGCGGTGCCGCCGCGCTCCTTGACCCGCTTGCTCAACACCCGCTGGCCCCGGGGCCCCAGCAGGGCGTACTCCAGGGGGCGCTCGGGCACGGCGCCGGCGAGGCCCTGCTGGCTGAGGCTCCAGGACTTGACCCAGAGGGTCTCACCCGGGCGGACCATCGGCCGGTCGAACTGCAGGTGGGTCGTGCGCTGGGCGGAGTCGGCGAACCAGCCCTCGGCCAGAGTGGGCACCCCCGACAGGGCGGGGTGGTCGCCCAGCTTGGGGGACGGCGGCGGCGGCGCCTCCAGGGCGGGGGCCGTCGGCGCGTAGGGCGGCGGCAGGGCGATGGACTGGGGAGCGTCGCCGTCGCAGCCGTCGCAGGACGTGAGGAGCAGCGCGGCCAGGGCCAGCAGGGTCGATGTCTTCATGGGCGGGGCCCCTCCACGGGCAGTCTAGGGAGACAGCACCGCGGGGGCGAGGTTCCCCACCGGAGGCGTTGGCGCGCTCAGCTCGCGGGGAAGAGGTTGCCCGGCGCCAGGATCCCGGTGGGGTCGAAGACCCGCTTGACCGCCTTCATGGCCTCCAGCTCCAGGGGGCTGAAGCGGTAGCGCACGTAGGGGAGCTTGATCTTGCCGACGCCGTGCTCGGCGGTGATGGTCCCGCCCTCCGCGCAGGCCACCTCGCACATGCGCTTGACCACGGCGTCGGCCCGCGCGCGCTCGGCGGCGTCGCGCACGATCAGGTTGTAGTGGGGGTGCCCGTTGCCCACGTGCCCGTAGCGAAAGGCGCGGTCGATGCCGGCGTCGGCCAGCCAGCCGTCGAACGTCGCCACCAGGGGCGCAAGCCGCTCGAAGGGCACGGCCCAGTCGGTGCTGATCTTGCGACCGCCCTGGGCGGCGTGGGACCGGCCCTCCTCGTTCAGGGTCGCCGGCACCGCGTGGCGCAGCAGCCGCAGCTCCTCCTGCCGGGCGGGGTCCGTGGCGACGACCGTGTCCTCGGCCAGGGCGCCGGGGCTGCCCTCCAGCGCCGTCCACCAGGCCATCAGCACGGCCTCGTCGGCGTCGACGGCGTGCTCCTGCTCGAAGTAGATCGCCGCGCCCGCCCCCGCCGGCAACGTCACGCCCGAGCCCTGCGCCCGCATGATCTCCAGGCAGCCCGCGTCCAGCAGCTCCAGGCAGCGGGGCTTCACGCCGTCGCCGCGCCGGTCCTGCTCCCGGGCCAGGCCCACGAACGCCAGGGCGGAGAACACATCTCCGAAGAACGCCAGGCCCGACGTGTAGGCCGGGGGGCGGTCGATCAGCCGCACTTCGACCTTCGTGATGAAGCCCAGGGTGCCCTCGGAGCCGCAGAGCAGGCCCACCAGGTCGCGCATGCCGGAGTAGCCCGCGGCGTCCTTGTCCACGCTGCGCCGCCGAAACCACTGCAGGGAGCCGTCGGGCAGCGCCACCTCCACCCCGGTGACCCAGCGGTGGGTGGCGCCGTAGCGGTAGGTGCGGGCCCCGCTGGCGTCGCAGGCGACCGTGCCGGCCAGACTGCACTCGCGCTCGGACGTGGGGTCGGGCGGGTAGAAGAGGCCTTGCTCTTCGACGTCGTCCTTGAACTCGCGCAGGACGACGCCGGCGCCCACCACGGCCCGCCGACGCTCGACGTCGACCTCCCAGCCCACCAGCTTTTCGCAGGACTGCACCCACCCGTGAGGGGCCAGGCCGGCGCCGGTGGTGGAGGAGCGCAGGCCGCAGGGGGTGACGGCGATGTTCCTCGAACAGGCCTCCCGCAGCTGATCCGCCGCCTCCAGCGCGCTGGCCGGGCGAAGCAGGGCCTCGGGGTCGCCTTGAAGGGGCGACGCGTCGTGCCGGTAGGCCTCCAGAATCGCCGGGTCCGTGACGGGGCGCCACTGGACAGAGCCGTCCGATTTCAGCACCATGTTCTCCTCTGTCGGAAGGACATCCGCACCGCGATTCAGCGGGCCCGGCAGCTCCAGAAGACCCCCAGTGTAGGGCGCGAAGGAATCGAGTCCAGGGTGCCCCGACGCTTGCAGAGCCTCAGCGCGGCGGACGGAAAGTCCTCGCTTCCCCTGCCCGGACTTCGGCCCGGCGTGGTGCTCTTGGGAGAGGGCGACGACGCCGAGCTCCGCGACGTGCAGTTGGGCCAGGTGGTCAAGCTGGGCGAGGTGGCCTCGGTCATCGTCGGGCTGCTCGACGGCACCCGGGACGCCGAGCGCCTGCTCGCGGACGCCGCCGGGGTCCTGGGTGAAGAGCTCAACCCCCTGGGCCTGGTGGAGCTGCTGCAGGCGCTGGACCGCCGCGCCCTGCTGGACACCCCGCGCGCCCGCATGGTCGTCGCGCAGGGCCTGGTCCGGGCGGACATCGCCGCCCTGCAGCGCCTGGCCAGCCGACGCAAGCTCATCAGCGAGTACGTCCCCGACGGCGCCGACGTGGAGCTGCCGAACATGGCGCCGGACAGCGCCTTCGCCTGCCAGTCCTGCAACCGCTGCTGCAGCGAGGACCACCTCCTGGGGCCCGTCACGCGGGAGGAGCGGGACCGGATCCTGCTCGGCTTCGCAGAGAAGGCCGACGAGCGCGGCGCCGACCCCTCCAACTTCGTGCCCCTGCCCACGGCCAGCAGCGACCCCGTGTACCTGCTCCGCCCCCGGGACGGCAGCTGCTCCTACCTGGGCCGCGACGGCCTGTGCCGCGTGCACAAGATCCTGGGGGAGGAGGCCAAGCCCTCGGTGTGTCGCCTGTTCCCCTTCCGCGCCGTCAAGGTGCCCGACGGCTGGGACGCCGGCATGAGCCTGCTCTGCCCCACCGTAGCCGGCGGCGAAGGCCCGGACCCCCGCCCCGAAGCCCGCCGCACGGTGCGCGCCCTGCAGGTCATCACGCCCCACCTGCGGCAGGTGCCGGACACCGTGCTGTTGACCGACGGCATCACCGTGCCCTGGGCGGTCTACCGCGCCTGGGAGACGGAGGCTCAGCAGACCCTGTCGGACGGCAAGCAGGAGCTGGTCACCGCCTGGATGGCCTGCATCGACGCCTTCGAGGAGATGGTGGAGACCGCCCGCGCGGAGATCGACGACGACCTGTCCCTGGGCCCGGACCTGCAGGAGACGACGGCGGAGACGCCGCCCCTGACGGACGAGATCGAGGCCACGGTGGAGCTCAGCGACCCCGGCGCGGCCGCGGATCTGCTGCTGCGCGACCTGGCGCTGTGGAGCGAGTTGCTGGTGGGCCTGGAGGCCGCCGACCCCATGGCGCTGCGGCGCTTCCGCTCGGGCATGCTCCGGGTGCGCGAGCGGGTGGGCATCCGCCGCGACGCCGCCCCCGTCCTGGCGGAGATGGCCCGCTTGCACGCCCGGCAGACCCGGTCCTTCGCCGCCTCCGGAGTCTCCGAGCCCGGCGCGGTCACCCACGGCGACTTCGCGGTGCCCACGGATCTGCTGCCCGACGAGGTCGTGCGCACCCAGGGCGAGGGAGCGCAGCGCCGCTTCCTGAGCCAGGCGCTCGCGGAGAAGCGCGCCTTCGACTACGGCACCGTGGCCCGGGGCCTGCTGGCGCTGACGGTGCTGGTCTCCGCCCTGCGGCTGGACCGGATCGACGGCGACGAGCACCAGCCCCGCGTCTCCGACGTGGCCTACCTGGTCAACCACCCGCAGCTGACGGACATCATGGACACCCGCGCAGTCGTGCGTTCGCGCTCGGCCGAGCCCGCGGTGCACGCGCTGATCCTGCGGTCCTGAGCCGGGAGCCCTCTGGGGCCGGAGCGCAGCGCTCTTTCAAGCCGCCGACTCCAGCCCCGCTCCTCATCACCCCGTGTTGCGCAAGCCGGCGGCCACGCCGTTGATGCTGCGCAGGATCGCGTCGAGCAGCCCCGGGTCCTCGTCGTCCCCCTCGCGGGCGCGGCGGCGGCGGATCAGCTCCACCTGCAGGAAGGACAGCGCGTCGACGTAGGGGTTGCGCAGGTCGATGGACCGCCGCAGCACCGGGTTGTCCCCCAGCAGGTGCTCCTCCTCGTGCAGCAGGAGCAGGGCCGCCTCAGTCGCCTCGTACTCGGTGCGCAGGCGCAGGAAGAGGGCGCGGCCGGCGTCGCCGGGGTGCAGGGTGGCGACGTAGTGCTCGGCGATCTGCAGGTCGCCCTTCGCGCAGACCATCTCCACGTTGTCCAACAGGGTGCCAAAGAAGGGCCAGCGGTCGCGCATGTCCAGCAGCAGGGCCAGGCCCTCATCGCCGTGGCGCTCCAGGTAGGTCGACAGCGCCGTGCCCACGCCCAGCCAGCCCGTCAGCACGTGCCGCGACTGCATCCAGCCGAAGACCCAGGGGATGGCGCGCAGGGAGCCGATGTCCCGCGCCGAGCCCGAGCGGTAGGCCGGTCGGGAGCCGATGGGCAGCACCGCGAGCTCCTCCAGGGGGGTGACGGCGGCGAAGTAGTCGAAGAGGTCGGGGTCTTCGTGCACGGTCGCGTGGAAGCGGGCCAGCGCCAGGTCGCTCAGCTCGTCCATGGCGGCGAAGAAGCGGCCGCGGTCCTCGGCGGAGACGGTCTCCCGCCAGTCGACGAAGCCGTGCTGCAGCACCGCCGAGCACGTCAGCTCCAGGGTCCGGCGCGCGATCTCCGGCAGGCCGTACTTGAACTCGATGACCTCGCCCTGCTCCGTGATCTTGATGCGGCCGCCGACGGATCCGGGGGGCTGCGCCAGGATCGCCTCGCTCGCCGGCCCGCCGCCGCGGCTGACCGTGCCGCCCCGCCCGTGGAACAGCAGCAGCTCGACGCCGTGCTCAGCCGCCACGTCCGCCAGCGCCGACTGCGCCTTGTACAGCGCCCAGGAGGCCGAGAGGATGCCGGCGTCCTTGGCCGAGTCGGAGTAGCCGATCATCACCTCCTGCACGTTGCCGTGGGCGGCCAGCTGCTGGCGGTAGACGGGGTCGCTGAAGAGGTCGGCCATGATGCCCGGCGCCGCGATCAGGTCGTCGCGGGTCTCGAACAGCGGGGCCACCGCCAGCCGGGAGTCCAGGCGCTCCCCCTGCCATCGGATCAGGCCCGCTTCCCGGGCCAGCACCAGCACCTCGAGCAGATCCGAGCCCGCGTCCGTCATCGACACCACGCAGGTCTGCACCCCTTCCACCCCGCACTCGCGCTGCACCCGCGCCACGGTGTCGAAGAGGTCCAGCGTCTCGGCCGTGTCGGCGTCGAACTCCTGCCCCGGGGAGCGCAGCAGGCGGCGACCGGCCAGCTCGCGCCGGAGGAAGGCCAGGCGCTCGGCCTCGTCCAGGTCCTCGTAGCGGCGACCGGCCAGCTCCCCCGCCGCCACCGCCAGGGCGTCCAGGGCGGAGGCGTGGCGGCGGCTGTGCTGGCGGATGTCCAGGCTGGCCAGGTGGAAGCCGAAGATGGCCGCGCGGTCGATGAGCGGCTGCACCGCCCGGTCCGCGGTGGCCGACGCGCCGTGGCTGCGCAGGGAGGCGGCCATGAGCTCCAGGTCCTCCTGGAAGGCCCGCGGGCTCTCGTAGGCGCCCGGTCCGGGGCCTCCGCCCGCCACGCCCGCCGCCATGCGCAAGGCGGCCAGGCTGTCCTCCAGTCGACCCTCCATGAAGGAGAGCTTCAGGCGATAGGGCTCGAAGCGGTTGCGCACGGCGTTGCGCTCGCGGATGCGGGGCAGCAGCTTGCGGTCGCGCTCCAGGCTGCGCTCCAGCTGGGGCAGCACGACCATCTGCCGGGACGAGTGGGAGAGCAGGCCCTGGAGGTTGCGCACCTCCAGCAGGTACCGCTCCAGCACCCACTCCTTCATCATCCGGGCGGTCTGCAGGGTCACGTCGGGGGTGACGAAGGGGTTGCCGTCGCGGTCGCCGCCCACCCAGGAGCCCAGGGTCACCGGCCGCACCGGGCCCGGGTCGATGCCCTCGGCCGTCAGCACCCGCCGCAGCTCCGAGGCCACCGCCGGCAGGGCCTGCCACAGGCTGCGTTCGACCGCGTGCAGCACGGCCTTGACCTCCTCGATCACCGTGGGGCGACGATGCCGCAGCTGGTCGGACTGCCACAGCGACTCCACGTGCATGGCCACGTCGCGCTCGATGTCCTCACGCTCCATCGGCGTGGCGACGTCCTGGCGCAGCAGCAGCTGGTGCAGGGCGAAGAGCTTGTCCCGCACCGTGCGGCGCGCGGACTCCGTGGGGTGCGCGGTCAGGACGGGGCGGAGGGTCAGCTGGCGGGCGGCGGCGGCCAGGGCTTCCTTCGACACGCCTCCGGCGAGCAGGGAGCCCACGGTCTCTTGCAGGGAGCCGCGCTGCGCCGGGCTGTCGGCCGACCGGGCGTAGGCCTGGCGACGGCGCACGCGGTGGGTCTGCTCGGCGGTGTTGACCAGCTGGAAGTAGAGGGCGAAGGCGCGCACCACGGCCTCGGCGCGATCGGTGTCCCACTCGTCGGCCAGGCGGGCGATGGCGGCGTCCGCCGTCGGGTCCGCGTCCACGCCCATGCCCCGGCGTCGACGGGTCAGGGCGCGCAGCTCCTCCACGTCGCGAAAGGTCGCGCTGCCGGAGAGGGAGTCGATGGCGGCGCCCAGGAGCTCGCCCAATCGGCGAACGTCGTCCTGGAGGGGACGATCCTGGGTGCGAACGGCGGGGAGGCGATCTCGGCGATGGGTCAATGAGGCTCCGGGGAAGGGTCAGTCGATCTCGGGGGGATCGGGGGAGGAAGCGGGGACGGCGTGGCTGTCTCCGC
>CALCXL010000298.1 GCA_937907595.1 uncultured Pseudomonadota bacterium | reverse complement strand
GCGCCCGCCAGGCCCAGCAGCCGCGCGTTC
This sequence comes from uncultured Pseudomonadota bacterium, assembly GCA_937907595.1. Lineage (GTDB taxonomy): Bacteria > Myxococcota_A > UBA796 > UBA9615 > UBA9615 > CALCXL01. The sequence continues at coordinate 2,014 of CALCXL010000298.1, read as the reverse complement.
TCCTCGGTGACCGTCTCGGGGGAGGTGTTGGCGGTGAAGGGGATGCCGACCTCCCGCGGCCACCGCTCGGCGAACTCCTCCAGCCAGGCCCGGCTGGGAGCGAAGAGGTCGTCGCCGAAGTGGATGCGCTTGATGGGCCAGCGGGCCTGCACCGCGGCCACCTCCTGCAGCACCCGGTCGACGCTCTTGCGCCGCACGTTCGCCTTCGCCCCGCCGTAGCCCTCCCGCAGGGGCGGCAGGTAGCAGAAGCCGCAGGAGTGCACGCAGCCGCGCCCGGTGGAGAAGCGCTTCCAGGGAAAGCGGCCCAGGAAGGGGTAGGGGTCGAAGTACAGGTCCCGGTGCGGCAGGGGCCGCGGCTCCAGGGCCGGAGGGCCCGCCGGCCAGGGGGTTGAGGTGAGGGCGCCGTCGACCCACTGGACGGTCCCGGGCAACCCGGTGGGGTCCTCGCCCCGGTCCAGCGCGGACAGGGCCGCCGGGAGCACGTCGTCCAGCTCGCCCTGCACGGCCATCGTCGCCGGCACCCGGCGCAGCAGATCGGGCTCGAAGGTGGCCGCGGTGCCCACCAGGACCGTCGGCAGGCCCGTCGGCAGCCCCCGGATCACCGAGGCGAGCCAGGGCTCGGCCATGAAGGCGGCCTGGACCACCGCCACGTCGGGCTTCCAGGCGGTCACCGCCCCGATGAGGTCGGACTCGTGCCGATCCAGGAACAGCCGCTGGGGGTGTCCCTGCGCCTTCAGCACCCCCGCGACGTCGGCGATGGCCAGCGACTCGTCCATGGAGCTGGCCTGGATCCAAGCGATGCGCATCCCCCAGCCTGACGCGCCGACGCGCTGATGCCAAGAGCCCGAAGCCCGCGCCGCGTTCCCCACCGCCTGGTTGCGGCGGGTCCCCCCCGCGCGCAGACTGGCTCGATGGCTGCCACCCCCGCCTCCGAACTGCCCTCCGAGCGGGAAGGCGTCACCCGCCGGACCTTCATGGCCGCCCTGATCGGGCTGTGCATGCTGGAGATCGGGCTCCGGATCCTGCTGGGCAACTTCGCGCAGGCCTCGCTGGTGCAGGAGGCCGACGACGCGGCGGTCTGCGTGGAGGTCCAACCGGACGCGGAGCTGGTCTATACCGGCTGGCTGCAGCGCATCGCCCGCTCGGACGTGCGCACCAACGCCCAGGGCGCCCGCGGACCGGCCATCGATCAGCGCCCCCGCCCCGGCGTCCTGCGCATCGCGGCGGTGGGCGACGAGTTCACCTTCGGCATGGGCGTGGACGGCGAGGACGCCTACGTGCAGGTGGCCAGCCGGGCCCTGCAGCGCGAGGGGATCGTCAACGAGCTCCTCAACTTCGCCGTGCCCGGCCACGCCACCCCCCAGGCCGTGGCTCAGGTGCTGGACAAGGTCGTCGCCCTGCGGCCCGACGTGGTCCTGCTCCCCGTCTTCGCCGACGACATGGACCCGGCGGCCTCCTGGTGCGCCCAGCCCGCCCCGAACGCGGCGGCCACGCTCCTGCTGCGCAACCTGTACACCGCCCGCCTGGGCTGGCTGCTGACCCGCGCCTTGCGCCCCCCCCTCCTCCCCGCCGAAGCGAAGGACGAGGAGGGCGCGCCCGCGGCCCGCTTCGCGCGCTCCATCGGGCAACTGCAGGAGGCGGGCCGGACCCACGACTTCGCCGTGGTGGTGGTGCTGCTCACGGACCGCGATGCCTTCAGCGATCCCACCTACTGCGACGGCTGCCCGGCCGCCCACGACCTGGTGGAGGCCCTGGGCGTCGACGTCGTGGACCTGTCCCCCGTCTGGCGGCAGCTGCGCGCGGACCGGGACGCCAGCTTTCTTCGCGGCGAGGGGCACCTGACGATCGAAGGCAGCCTGCGCGTGGGCCTTCAGCTGGGCCAGGCCCTGGCGGGGTGGGGCGAGCTGCAGCGGCGCGCGTCGGACCGGTCGGCCCGCCTGCGTCCGTGATCGCGCCGCCGTGAACCGGCCCTCCCCGGCGCTCCTGGGCAGCCTCGCGGTCGCCGCCGCCGTGG
>CALCXL010000297.1 GCA_937907595.1 uncultured Pseudomonadota bacterium | reverse complement strand
TCGCCTCCGTCAGCGCCTCGCCGATCGCCTCGGTCAGGCCGTCGTAGCTGTAGACCAGGGCGACGCGCACCAGCACAGCCGTCTCCTGGCCGTTCTCGATCCAGATCGTCTGCATGGGGATGCGGGTCTGCCAGCCGCCGCTGGGCACGAAGTCGGTGCGGTAGTCCGAGTCCCGGGTGTCCGGGCCCGGCTCGCTGCCCAGGGCGCGGTCCCGTCCGGTGAAGCCGCCCAGGGGCACGCCCACGGGCAGATCCAGGGTGCCGTCGGCAGCGCCGGCGCGCAGCACGCCTTCGGTCATGGCGGGCCACACGGGGTCCGTGTTCGGCGGCTCCGGAACGGGATCCTCGGTGGGGCAGCCGCAGAGGAGCAGGACAGCGAGCAGGGGCAGCGATCGACGCATGGGGACTCCGATGCGCGGGACCTTAGCAACGCGCGCGTTCAGGCCGGAGGGACTTCGCCGGCGTCCGGCGATCACTCGAACTGGAAGTCGCCGCGCCACAGGATGTTGGAGCTGCCGAAGCCGGCGTTGATCAGCTCGCTGCCCGGCACGTCGAAGCGGACCTGGCGGTAGGCCGACTGCAGGAGCGAGGCGGGGCCGTCGGTGAAGAAGGAGAGGGTGTCCGGGTCGTAGCTGAACGCGCCGTCGTCCCAGGGGTACACCATCATGATCGGCACGCCGTCGTCCTGGGCGGACCCGATCAAGTACAGGTACATCTCCGCCTCGTCGTAGGTCTGCACCGGGTCCCACACCACGTCCAGGGGCTCGTCCAGGGGCTGGATCAGGCCGCAGTACAGCGGTTCGTGCTGGCGGTAGTCGACCTTGAGCGTGTGCAGGACGTAGGGGATGTCCCAGGGCGGCAGCTCGCTGTAGCCGATGTCCCCGCCGGGGGTCTGCAGGCCGAACGCCGTGTCCAGGACGTAGTCGCCAGCCACCAGATCCACGCCGCGGTAGCTGATGCGGCCGGTGAAGTCGGTGACCTGGCGCTCCAGCACGATCGTGACGTCGTCGGAGACCAGGGCGATGGTGGGCCCCGCGTCGAAGGTCTTGCTGGGCGGGCAGTCCGTGGAGCCGCCGGGGTTCACCGAGAAACCGCTGCCGGGCAGGTCGAAGTGCGGGGGCACCGACAGCGACGACGTGGCGTTGGTGGAGGGGCAGGGGAAGTCGTTGGGCTCGTAGAAGCTGGCCGAGGCGAAGATGTTGTTGCTGAAGCCGCAGCTGTCCGGCTGGAAGACGTGGGACTGGCCGAAGGAGATGGACGCGCGGGCGCGCAGGGGGTTGGCGTCGGTGGCCTCCACCGTGAAGCCGTCGAGCAGCAGGCGGAGCTCGGCGTCGCCGATGAGCGGGGTGGTGGTCACGCGCACGTCTCGGGGGCCCGGGGCCGCGTTGTTGCCGATGCGCAGGGTGGCCTCCAGGCGGGTGGGGGCGATGACCGTCAGGGCCTCGATGACGATCCCCGTGCCCAGGTCCAGCTCCGTCAGGTTCTCGTTGAGCGTGGTGCCCTCGGTCTCCACCCGCACGTTGAGGGTCTGGCCCTGGCGCGCGGTGTCCGGCCAGATGGTCATCTCCCGGGCGCCGCGATCGATGATCAGGCCGCGGTGCAGGGTCCAGGCCTCCCCGCCGGGGTTGTAGGCGAAGACGTCGTGGTGCCCGGCCTCGGCCCGGTGGGGGACGTGCACGGTGACGAAGAGGCGCTCGGCGTCCACCACGCGCACCTCCTGGATCTCCACCGACTCGCCCAGGCTCACCGTGGTCCAGCCGGACTGGAAGGTGGTGTTGGTGCCCTGGATCTCCAGCTCGGTGGTGTCCCCGAGGGAGACGCGGTTGGGGGAGAGGTCGATGAGGCCGGACTGGATCGTCAGGGCGTCGCGCAGAATGTCGCGGTTGCTGCCCTGGGTGACGAAGAGGTCGCGCAGGCCCAGGGGCGCGTCGTCGTGGGGGATGACCTGGGCGCGGATCGTTCCGGAGTCGACCCGCGAGACGTAGACGTCGACGTCGTCGCCGAAGTCCACGGCCACCTGGCCCGCCTCCCAGCGGGCGCCGAAGCCCAGGATCTCCACGAAGCGGGGCAAGCCCGGCGCGGCGGTGTCCGGGGTGACCACCAGCTGGACGGGGTTCCAGGAGTCCTCGTCGGGGATCTCCACGTCGCTGACGGGGCCGCAGGCGGCCAGGGCGAGGGTCAGCAGGGGGATCAGGACGCGCAGGGGGTCACCGGGGTCGGAGGACGTCAGCCCAGTCTAGTGGACCCCCCGCGCGTTTCGCCCCGGAAACGACCGCGATCGGCCCACCGGGTCGCGGAGGCGAGCCCAGGCTGACTCCAGCCAGGGCTGCGGGGTGAAGGCGAGCAGCGCGGCCACCATCACGAACTGCCACCAGCCCGTGCGGGTCAGGAGCTCCAGGCCCCCGTGCAGGCCCACCAGGGCGACGATCAGGGGCGCACGCGCCCGCTTCCACCACAGCAGCAGGCCGGCCAGGGGCTCCAGGCAGAGCGTGGCCCAGTCCAGCAGGTGCAGCGGGCCCAGCCAGGGCTGCCAGTCGACGGCGAAGCGGGCGTAGCGGTCGTAGGTGAGGGCGGCGTAGACCATGAGACCGCCCAGCCAGGCCCCGTCGACCAGGCGCGGCAGGCCGATGGAGAGGTAGAGCAGAGAGAGGTGGACCTGGAAGAGCCGACGGGGCCAGGCCGGGCCCACGCCCACCCCCTGTCGCCCCGCCCGGCGCGCGTCCAGGCTGCCGTAGCGGCCGGCGTCGGCCAGGATCAGGTAGGCCACGAAGCACTGGGCGGCGTGGGGCCAGCCCGAGTAGACCAGGGGCTGTCGACCCCAGAACAGGCCGTGCAGCACCAGGAGCAGGACCCCGGCCGTGCGCGTCCGGAAGCCCAGGAGGAACGCGAGGGCGGAGGCGAGCAGGGCGACGTACAGCGCCACGATCGCCCCGTCGGGCAGGGCGACCTGCAGGTGCAGCAGCCCGCCCTGTGACGCCCCGAAGACGCGCTCCAGGCTGGCCGGCCCCATGAGGCCGTCGGCGCCGAAGAGCGGCAGCAGGTGGGGCATGAACTGCAGGGTGCAGAGCAGGAAGATCGCGCCGAAGGCGACGCGGCCGAAGACCGCCCAGTGCAGGGGCTCGTCGGCCTGGAGGGCGGCGTGCAGGCGCCTCATCGCAGCGCCTCCAGCAGGGCGGCGCCGTCGGGCCAGGGGGCGGGCAGGCGCTCGTGGGCGCGGCAGTCCCAATGCATGTAGGCCTCGATGCGGGGCTCCTGGCCGCCGTCGCTCAGGCGCTGGAAGCTCCACAGGCCGTAGACGCCGACGCGGTCGACGGGGGCCTGCTGGCAGTGAAAGTCGGCCACCAGGGCGCCCACGCGCTCGGCCTCCACGGGCCTCCCCTGGGCGTGAGCGCGGTGCATGACCTCCGTGGCGACGGTCAGCGCCTCGTCCCAGCCGTCGCTGAGCAGGCGCCCTCCCGGGCAGCCGGCCAGCAGGAGGGGGACCTCGCCGTGGCCGACGACGAAGGGGCACAGCGAGTCGGGCCAGGCCTCCACCACGCCGTCGCCCTGGAAGAGGGTGAGGTCCGCCTTGACGCCCACGATGGCCAGGGCGGCGCGGGCGGCGCGGGTGGGCGGGTCCAG
>CALCXL010000296.1 GCA_937907595.1 uncultured Pseudomonadota bacterium | reverse complement strand
GGGGGCACCCGGAACGAGCAGAAGTTCCGCCTGGATCAGGACTCCTTCGCAGGCATCAGCTACGTGCCGGAGATGGTCCAGGCCATCCTGGAGCGGGCCACCAACATCGGGGCCACGGACATCCACCTGGAGCCGTACCAGACGCGCCTGCGGGTGCGCTTCCGCGTGGACGGCATCTTGTACGACGTGGCCTCCGTGCCGCGATCCATGGGCGACGACGTCATCTCCCGCATCAAGGTGATGGCCGACATGGACATCACCGAGCGGCGCCGGCCCCAGGACGGCCACGTGCACCAGGAGCTGCTCGGCGAGCCCTACGACTTCCGCATCGCCACCGTGCCGACCTCGGCCGGCGAGCGCATGGCCATCCGCTTGACGGCGGCCAGCAAGGACGTGCCCCAGATCGAGTCCCTGGGCTTCGAGGAGTTCGAAGAGGACCTGATCGTCGACTTCACCAAGCGCAGCCACGGGATCATCCTGGCCTGCGGTCCGGTGGGTTCGGGCAAGACGACGACGCTGTACGCGTCGCTGGGCAAGATCGACGCGTTCCAGAAGAACATCATGACGATCGAGGACCCGGTCGAGATCGAGCTGCCGAACGTCAGCCAGGTCCCGGTCAACCACAAGATCGGCGTGACCTTCAGCAAGGGTTTGCGCGCCCTGCTGCGCCACGATCCCAACATCATCCTGGTGGGCGAGGTCCGGGACGACGAGACGGCGAAGGTCGCGGTGCGCGCGTCGCTGACGGGCCTGCTGGTCTTCTCGACGATCCACGCCAACAGCGCCCCCGGCGCCGTCACCACGCTCTACAACTTCCACATCCCGCCGTTCCTGCTGGCCACGTCGCTGGTAGGGGTCATCGCGCAGCGGCTCGTCCGCACGATCTGCCCCGCCTGCAAGGCCGAGCACAGCCCCGAGGAATCGCTCCTGCGCCAGGCCGGCTTCCTGCCTGCGGAGGAGATCGTCCTGGAAGGCGAAGAGAAGCCCAAGGCGAAGCCGAAGGCCAAGGCCAAGGCCCCCGCGCTGCCGACCTTCTACAAGGGCACCGGCTGCGACGCCTGCTACGGCACCGGCTACGCGGGGCGACGCGGCATCTTCGAGATCCTGGACGTGGACGAGCGGATGCGGCAGGCGATCACCGAGCGAGCCCCCGAGGCGCAGCTGCGGGAGATGGCGGTCGCACGCGGAATGCGCACCCTCTCGAGCCGGGGTCGGCACCTCGTCGAGCTGGGCGAAACGACCATCCACGAGTTCATTCGGGTGCTCTACCAATAGGCCCGAACCCGGGATAACCTAACCCCGCGCGGGGGGCAAGACCGCCGTCAGCGCAGCATCCCGCGGCCCCGTTGGGGGACGGTGCCGACGCACAGCGATGCACTCCAGGAGGAATGATCATCATGGCCAGCGAGGTCCCCACCCATACGTCGACGGAATCGCCTGAACCCAGGGGGGGCGGTTTCTTTACGCCCCGGTTCGCAACGCGGCACGTCGCCACCTTCTGCCGGCAGCTCGCCGTCCTCCTGGACGCGGGCATCCCCATGGTGCGCGCGCTCAAGATCCTGGGGCGCCGGACCAGCGGCGGCGGCATGAAGAACCTGCTGGCCAGCGTCACCACCGACGTGGAAGCCGGCGGCGCATTCTCCACCGCGCTGCAGACCCACGGCGCCGGCCTGCCCGGGATCGTGGTCCCCCTGACCCGCGCCGGTGAGAAGGCGGGCGAGCTGAGCCAGAACCTCCGCTACCTCGCGGAGACGCTGGACCACGACGCCGCGGTGCAGGGCAAGGTGACCAACGCCATGTTCTTCCCGGCGGTGACCATGGCCTTCGGCCTGTCGCTGCTGCTCGGCATCCTCATGTTCATCGCGCCGATGTTCATGGACCTGCTGACCGACAGCGGCAGCAAGCCCATCCCGGACATGCCCTGGCTCAGCCGCATGGTCTTCGCGGCGTCGAGCGTGGTGCGTGAGCCCATGGGGCTCCTGGTGATCGTCGTCCTGCTGGCCCTGGGGGCCTTCGGCGTCTACCGCTCGCTGACCCACAAGTCCTACCTGCTGGACTTCCTCAAGATCCGCACGCCGTTCATCGGCACGCTGGTGACCACGGGCTCCATGGCCCGCTTCGCCAAGACCCTGGGCGCGCTGCTCCGCACCGGCGTCCCGGTGCTGGAGTCGCTCCGCCTGTCGCGGGCCACGGTGGACAACATGGCCATCGAACAGGCCATCGTCGCCATGGAGAAGAGCGTGGAGAACGGCGGCCGCATGAGCGCCCCGCTGGAGGAGTACTGGTACGTGCCGGAGCTGGCCCGCGACATGCTCGTCATCGGCGAAGAGTCGGGCTCCATGGCGGAGATGCTGGACAACCTGTCGGAGGTCTTCCGCGCGGAGGTCGATCGTCAGCAGGAGCTGCTCGTCAGCCTGATCGAGCCGATCATGACGCTGTTCCTGGGCGTCATGGTGCTGGTCGTGCTGCTGGCGATGTTCCTCCCCTACATCACGTTGGTCACCGGCAACATCGGCGGCATGTGACCCGGGGCCGCCTGGCGGCCCAAGACTGTTCGGCGGCAGGGACCGTCCTACCAAGCACGAAGCCCTCGGCCCCGGCCGGGGGTTTCGTCGTTGGGGGACAGCGCGGATGCCCGGGTGGCCCCCGGCAGCGGTCAGTATGCTGCGGCCATGCAGCCCCCGGACAACATCGTGCACCTGCTCGACGTCGTGCGCCGCCAGCACTCCACCCGCTGGGTGCTGCTCCCGGTGGGCGGTGAGCACGTCAACCTGTGGCGGGGGCTCTACCCCGACGGCTCCTCGGTGATCCTCAAGGAAGGCGACGGCCTGGACCGGGAGATCGCGGTGTACGAGGCGGTTCGGGGCCCGTTCCTGCCGCGGCTGATCGCGGCCGACGCCACCATGGGCTTCCTGGCCCTGGAGGACCTCAGCGACTGCGCGCGCCCGCCGCCCTGGACGGACCGGCAGCACGAGCTGGTGCTCCAGGCCCTGGACGGCGTCGCCTCCGCCTCGGCCCCCCCGCACCTGCCCCGAGCGGGGCGGCGGGCGATCACCGACGGCTGGCAGCGCGTGGCCGCGGATCCGTCCGGGCTGCTCGGCTTGTTCGTCTGCACGCGCCGGTGGCTGGAGGGCGCGCTCGACGCCCTGCAGGAGGCCGAGGCCCGCGCGGTGGTGGACGGCGACTCGCTCCTGCACATGAACCCGCGGGCGGAGAACCTGCTGGTCGGTCCCGACCGGGCCGTGCTGCTGGATTGGCGGTGGGCGGCGGTGGGCAACCCCCTGGTGGACCGCGCGATGTTCGCCATCGGCCGAGCCCTGGACGGCGGGCCTGGGCCGGAGTCCATCGTGGGCGACGAGCCCGGCATCGCCGCGGCCATGGCCGGCTGGTTCGCGTCGGAGGCGGGGCGCAAGGACGGGCACCCCAGCGTGCGCGCGTTCCAGTTCGATCAGCTGACCGTCTCCCTGCCCTGGGCGGCCCGGGCGTTGGGCCTGCCGGATCCGCTGGACGGCGGGAGCTGCTTCGGGGGCGTGGGGCGGTCGATGTAGGGGTCGCCCAGGACCCAAGCCCTCGCTGCCCCCTTGTCCCGGGAGCAGGCCCGCGCCGTCTCCAGAACGAGGCTGCCCCGCCGGACGCACCCCGGCTGGGGGCGCCCGACGGGGCAGCGGAGTCTCTCAGCGGCGCAGAGCCGCGGTCCGTCAGGCCTCAGCGGTGGGCGAGGCCTTCTTCGCCGCCTTCTTGCGCGCCGGCTTCTTGGCGGCGTTCGGGCCCTTGGGCTTGCCGTCCAGGATGTCGTCGCCCAGGGCGAACTTGAGCACGTCCTCCATCTGGCTGACCGGGTGGAAGGTCAGGTCCAGGTCGACGTTCTCCAGCTCGATCAGGTCCTTCTCGTTCTTGTCGGGCATGACGATCTGCTTGATGCCCGCGCGCGCTGCGGCCAGCATCTTCTCCTTGATCCCGCCCACCGGCAGCACGTGCCCGCGCAGCGTGATCTCGCCCGTCATCGCCAGCTCGTTGTTCACCGGGCGATCGGTGAGCAGGGACGCCAGCGCTGTGATCATCGTCACGCCCGCCGAGGGCCCGTCCTTGGGGATCGCGCCGGCGGGGATGTGCACGTGGATGTCCTGGTTCTCGAAGACGTCGTTGTCGATGCCCAGGGCCGCCGCGTTCGTGCGGATCCAGGACATGGCCGCCTGGGCCGACTCCTTCATCACGTCGCCCATCTGGCCCGTGAGGATCATCTTGCCGTGGCCCCGCATGAGGGTGGCTTCCAGGAACAGGATGTCCCCGCCCACCGGCGTCCAGGCCAGGCCGGTCGCCACGCCCGTGCGCGCGGTGCGCTCAGCGACGTCGCGGAAGTAGCGGATGGGGCCGCGGATCTCGACCACCTTCGCGCCGTCGACCACGACCTTGCCTTCCACGTCGCCCGACGCCACGTCCTTGGCGACGGACCGCGCCACGCTGGCCAGCTCCCGCTTGAGCTGCCGCACGCCGGCCTCACGGGTGTAGGAGGCGATCAGCACCTTGACGGCTTCGTCGGTGAACTCGATGTCGTCCGCGGTCAGCCCGTGGTTGAAGATCTGCTCGTCGATCAGGTGCTGCCGAGCGATGCGGATCTTCTCCTCCTCGGTGTAACCGGGGATCTCGATCATCTCCATGCGGTCGCGCAGGGGACCCGGGATGGGGCCGGCCTGGTTCGCGGTGGCGATGAACAGGACCTTGCTCAGGTCGAAGTCGACCTCCAGGTAGTGGTCGCTGAAGGTGTCGTTCTGCTCGGGGTCCAGGACCTCCAGCAGCG
>CALCXL010000295.1 GCA_937907595.1 uncultured Pseudomonadota bacterium | reverse complement strand
ACGAACAGCCGGGCCTGACCTGGGAGCACCCCCGCTACTTCCTGGACCTGCGCGAGGTCTCCGTCGGCGACTACCGCGGCTGCGTGGAGGCCGGGGAGTGCACCGGGCTGGCCGACCGGCTGCCCACGGGCTGGAACGCGGCCGACGACCTCCCGGTGGTCGGGGTGACCTGGATGCAGGCCAACGCCTGGTGCCAGTGGGCTGGCCGACGGCTGCCCTCAGAGAACGAGTGGGAGGCCGCAGCGCGGCACCTGGGCGGGCTGCACCCCTGGGGCGACGAGCCGGCGGACTGCGGGCGGGCCCACTACGGAGGCGACGAGGGCGGCGCTTGCGCGGGGGAACAGACCGCGCAGCCCCGGGCGCTCCTGCCCCTCGAAGGGCTCACGTCGCCCGCGGATCTGGCCGGCAACGTCTGGGAGTTCACCGCGTCGGACTACGGCCGGAACCGTGGTCCGGGTTCAGGCAACGTCGCCGCTGCGGGCTCCAGCGACCTGCGCGTGATCAAGGGGGGGGCCTGGTCCACCAGCGCCGTCGATCTGCGGAGCTCCGCGCGCCTGGGCGTGGCCCTGGACCACTGGGCTGGCGACCTGGGCTTTCGCTGCGCGGCGGACCCGGAGTAGGGCCGCGCCGGTCGATCAGGTGTCGTACCAGTCCGGCTTGACCAGGTTGGTGTACGACATCTCCCGGATCGGGTTGATCTTCTGCTTCACCGAGTCGACGGTCACGTCCATCGCGACCTTGAGCCACCACGCGTACATGTCCCGCTTGTACTTGTGCGGCGACGCCAGGCCCTTCAACAGCCACTTGGGGTGCACGAACTTGCGGTTGATGTCGTACAGCGCGCGGCCGATCTCCTCCCGCGTCATGTAGTCGCTGTCCATCATCGGCGTCATCCAGTCGAACTCCGTGAAGTCGTCCATGGAGATCCAGCCCTCCTGCATGGCCTGGTCGAAGACCGGGGTGCCGGGGACGGGCGTGATGGGGTGGAACGCCGGGTAGTCGACGTTGAGCTCCTTGGCCAGATCCGCCTGGCGGAACATCGACTCGCGCGTCTCATACTTGGTGCCCACGATGAACGTGGCCTGCTTGAAGATCTGCGGGTACTTGTCCAGCACCCGGAAGGTCTCCCGGAGCTGGTCGTTGTTGTAGAAGCCCTTGTTGAACTCCTTGAGCCGCTCGTCCTCGGCGCGCTCCACGCCGATGCAGAGGTGCCGCAGGCCGGCCGCGACCAGCTTCTCCAGGATGCCGCGCTTCTCGTCGCGGATGATGCAGTCGCTGCGCATGAACGCGAACCACTGGATGTCCAGGCCGCGGCGCAGGATCTCCTCGGCGAACTCGTCGTTCCAGCGGGCGTCGATGTTCCAGCTCTCGTCGACCCAGACGTACGAGCGCTTGTCGTGCTTGTAGTAGAGCTCCTCGATCTCCTCGATCGTCTTGCCCACCGACTTGGTGCGCCACCGCGGACGCAGGGAGACCATGCCGTCCTCGCCCTCGTCGCGGTGCGCCATCTGGGTCCACCACACGCAGAACGAGCAGGAGGCCGTGCAGCCGCGGCTGTGGTGGATGGTCGCGCCGCCCGGGCTGAAGGTCAGTCGGCTCTGCCCGTAGAGCTCCATGGGGAGCAGGTCGTAGGCCGGCATGGCCAGGGTGTCCAGATCCTCGATCAGCGCCCGTGGACGCGTCTTGTGGAGCTGGATCTCTTCGCCCTCGCCCTCCCGCCAGACGATGCCGGCGACCTTGTCGTAGTCGGGCTTCCGCTGCCCGATCTGCTCGATCAGCTCCGCCAGCGTGTACTCGCCTTCCGCGCAGACGCAGAAGTCGATGGGGTGCTCCTTCATGTACTTGGGGAACAGGTTGGTGAAGTGCGCGCCGCCCACGACGCGCTTTGCCCGGGGGATGACGTCGGCCGCCATCTCCACGACCCGCATGGCCTCATGCGCATAAAGTGCGTGGTTCTCCCCGACGCACAAGACGTCCGGGTCCTCGTCCTTCATGGCGTTCTCGAGGCTTCGCCAACCCATGCGCAGGGGCATGCAGTCGTAGACGGAGACCTCGTGGCCGCGCTTTCGCACCTCCGCCGCCAGGTAGGCCAGGCTCTGCGGCACCAGGTAGTTGTCGCCTTCGCTGACGAAGGGCCAGTAGAAGCGCGGGCTGAACACGAACATCACGCGCATGACTCGGTCACCTCGTCCTTGTCGCGATGGCCAGCCAAGCACGGGGCAGGGCGGCGATCGCTGGATGCTGTCGGGCCGCTCGTTCCGCGGCCAGGATCGCCTCGGTGTAGCCCTCGTCGTCCAGGCGCTGCAGGTCCAGGACCCCGCCGAGGGGCCCGTCCGGCAGATAGTGCGTGCCTTCGATGCTTTGCACCTCCAGCCCGGCGGCCGCGAGTATAGCCTCCACTTCGGCCCGATCGCTGGCCCGAAGCCACCGCTCTCCCGGCTGGCTCAACACGCGGCTCTCCAGCGCGGCCGGCAGGCTCGCCGGCTCCAGCCCGGTGGGATCCGCCAGCAGCGCCCCAGGCCAGGCCTCCACGGTCATCACCAGGGTGCCCCCGGGCTTGAGCAGGGACGCCAGGTGCGTCGCCGCCGCCGGGGCGTCAGGCAGGTAGCAAAGAAGCTCCAGGGCCAGGATCCGGTCGAAGGGTCCGCCCTCGAAGGCCCGCACGTCGGCCCAGTGCAGCTCCGCTTGCAGGCCTCGGGCCTCCAGGTGCCGAGCCGTCGCCTCCAGGGAGGGGCGGCAGGCATCGACCCCCACCACGCGGTGTCCGGCCTCGGCCAGGGGCACCACCATGCGCCCGCTGCCGCAGGCTGCGTCCAGCACATCCAGGCCGGGAGCGGCGAAGAGATCGCCCCAGAGATCGGCGTACAGCGCCGTCTCCAGGCGCTTCCACGCGAAGTTGGGGGACGCGGGATCCAGGAAGTCCATGCCCTCGGGCCAGCGCTCCCAGCCCTGAAGGAGACCGGCCAGGTTCCAGGCGACGGGGTCGTCGTCCGCCGGGGTTCCCTCGTGCAGAGCGGCCAGCCAGGGGGGAGCGTCCAGGTGCATCGGACGCATGGTGACACGCGATGGGGGCAGCGTCAGGCCCGCCTCAGCTCACCGCTCGACAGCGCCGCTTCGATGGCCGCGGGGTTGCCCAGGTGCGAGGGCGCAGGCACCACCAGCCGGCCGAAGAGGGGGCCTTGGGCGCGCCAGGGGCCCAGGTCGCCCAGCAGGTCCAGCAGCTTGTGCACCCCGGGCTCGTCGGGCAGCCGCGGCCGCCCGCCGTACAGCGCGCCCTCCCCGTCCAGGATCAGCGCCGAGCCGGGGCGGGCGCCTGCGAAGAGCGGCCTCAATCGGCCTGCGTCGGCCCTGTGCAGGAAGGTGCGGGCCGCGGCGGGAGCCAGCCCCCCGGTCCACTCACAGCGGTCCGTCGATACGCTGAAGCGCGATCGCGCCGCCCCGCGGATCCCCGCCGCCGCGAGCGCGCGCACCGCGGGCAAGGCCGAGCCGTCCAGCACCGGGGCCTCCCCGCCCTGGAACACGATGTCGACCGCGTCGATGTCCCACAGGACCAGCGCTGCCAGGGCGTGCTCGGGCAGCACGACCTCGTCGCCGGCGTGGATCAAGCGGCTGCGGTGGGGGAGGGGGGCCAGGTGCTCGGGGCGGAGAGTGTGCAGCCGATCTGCCCGCAGCCCCCAGCGCCAGCCCCGCCGTCCGGGGAGCAGCCGCAGGGTGCAGGGGCGCCCGCTGAAGAGGCCTCGACCGCGCAGGCGCAGGGGCCGCGCCAGGGTCCTCACGGCGTGGGCAGCTCGAACACGACCTTGTCGCCCGGCTTCACCCCGTTCGCCTCACACCAGCCCTGGTTCACCTCCAGGGCGTAGCGCACGGGGACCTCGCTGCTGTGGGTGCGCGTGGTCTGCGGGTTCATCTGCTTGATCGTGGCCACGGTGCCGTCGGCCTGGAGGTAGAGGATGTCGAGGGGCACGAAGGTGTTCTTCATCCAGAAGGTCAGCACCCGATCCTCCTCGTAGACGAAGATCATGCCCTCGTTCTTGCCCAGGTCACGGCGGTACATGAGCCCGCGCGCCTGCTCGTCGACGCCGCGCGCCACCTCCGACTTCACCTTGTGCCCGGCGACGTCGATGGTGATCACCGGCAGCCCCGAGTCCGGGTGCTTGCTCCCGCAGCCCACGACCATCAACACCCCCGCCAGCAAGAAGAGACCCCATCGCATCAGAACAGCTCCCGGGTGCGGCCCGCGGGCAGCAGGCGGTTGAGGTGGGTGTAGGCCATCTGCGTGGCCACGCGACCCTGGCGGCTGCGCACGACGTAGCCCTGCTGCACCAGGAAGGGCTCGTAGACGTCCTCCAGGGTGTCCCGCTCGGCGCCCACCGCCGCGGCCAGGGATTCGATGCCCACGGGCCCGCCGTTGAAGCGATCGATCATCACCTCCAGCAGGCGCCGGTCCATCTTGTCCAGGCCGGCCGTGTCCACGTCCAGGCGCTCCAAGGCGCGGTCCACCACCGGCATGGTCACCCGGCCGTCGCCCTCCACCTCGGCGAAGTCGCGCACCCGGCGCAGCAGCCGGTTGGCGATGCGGGGCGTGCCCCGGGAGCGGGAGGCAAGGGCGAATGCAGCGTCGTCGTCGATGGGCACCGACAGCAGCCCCGCCGAGCGCTTGACGATGAGCGCGAGCTCCGCGGGCTGGTAGAAGTCGAGCACCGCCGTGTAGCCGAAGCGGGCGCGGAAGGGCGGGGACAGCAGCCCCTCGCGGGTGGTGGCGCCCACCAGCGTGAAGGGGGGGAGCTGGAACTTGAGCG
>CALCXL010000294.1 GCA_937907595.1 uncultured Pseudomonadota bacterium | reverse complement strand
GCCCATCAGGGCGAGGCCCGGCACGCTCATCACGGTCTTGACGTCGGCGAAGTCGGCGTTGACCACGCCCTTGACGTGGATCAACTCGACGATGCCGCGCACCGCGTCGTGCAGGACCCGGTCGGCCATGCTGAAGGCGTCGGCGGTGGACATGTCGTTGCCCGCCAGGGCGACCAGCCGGTCGTTGGGGATGACGAGCAGGGTGTCGACGACGCCCTTGAGGATCTCGATCCCCGCCTCCGCCGTGCGCCGCCGACGCTTGCCCTCGAAGGAGAAGGGCTTGGTGACGACGCCCACGGTCAGGGCCCCCATCTGGCGGGCGATGTCCGCCACCACCGGGGCCGCGCCCGTGCCTGTGCCGCCGCCCATGCCGGCGGTGACGAAGACCATGTCCGCGCCGGCCACCAGCTCTTCGAGCTTCTCGCGGCTCTCCAGGGCGGCGTTGCGGCCGACCTCCGGGCGCGCGCCGGCGCCCAGGCCTCGCGTGAGGTCCGAGCCCAGGGCGAGCACGTCCTCGGCCTTCGACAGCGACAGCGCCTGCTGGTCGGTGTTGGCGGCCACGAACTTGACCTTGGCCAGCCCCGCGTGGGCCATGGCGTTGATGGCGTTGCCGCCGCCACCACCGACCCCCACGACCTTGATCCGGATGTCGGATGCGTCCCGGGACTCCGGGGGTTCGACGAAGGAAAAACTCTGCGTAACCGTCATGTCCTGCTCCAACTGCGACTCTCGCCGCCACCGCGCTGCACTCGCCCCGTCTCCGCCCTAGAAGACGTTGCCCAACCACTCACTCATCTGCTTCTTCAACCGCTTGAAGGCGCCATCCTGCTGGACCTTGTACCGGCTCTCGGTCCGGTGGTTGTCGAAGCCAAACTTCACCAGGCCCACCGCCGTCGCGTAGACCGGAGAGGCCACGACGTCCGCCAGGCCGCCCACGTCCCGGGGGGACGCCACGCGCGCGGGCAGGCCGAAGACGCGCTCGGCCACCCGGGCCATGCCCTCGAGCTGCGTGGCGCCGCCGGTCAGCACGATGCCCGCGGGCAGCAGGTCCTCGTAGCCGACGCGCTTCAACTCCATCTTGACCAGCCCGAAGATCTCCTCGACCCGGGGCTCGATGAAGCTGGCCAGCATCCTCCGCGAGGTCTCGTGGCTGCGCTCGCCGCCGACGTGGGGCACCTGGAAGACCTCGTTCTGCTCGACGAAGTCCTCCACGGCGCAGCCGTACTCCACCTTGATCGCCTCGGCCGTCTTGATCGGGGCGCGCAGGCCGTAGGCGATGTCCTTGGTGATGTGGCCGCCGCCGATGGGCAGGACGTGGGTGTGCACCACCGCTCCGCCCTGGAACACCGCCAGGTCCGTGGTGCCGCCGCCGATGTCCACCAGGGCCACGCCCAGGTCCTTCTCATCCTGGGTCATGACGGCCTCGGCCGAGGCCAGCTGCTCGAGCACGACGTCCTGGACCGACAGGCCGCTGAGGTTGCAGCAGCGCACGATGTTCTCCGCCGCCGCCACGCTGGCGGTGACGATGTGGACCTTGGCGGCCAGCCGCACCCCGGACATGCCGCGGGGGTCGTCGATGCCCTCCTGCTCGTCC
>CALCXL010000293.1 GCA_937907595.1 uncultured Pseudomonadota bacterium | reverse complement strand
AGAGACGTCGTTCGCGCGGCCCTCGACGAGGCCGGCAAGCGCGCCGACGTGGTGGTCTGGAACGGCGACCCCTTCAGCGTCTACACCAGCGCGCGCTACGTCTTCGTGGCGGGCGAGCTGCAGCACGACCTGGACCGACCCCGCACCCGCTCCGACTTCGAAGTCGGGCAGGAGGTGACGCCATGAAGTCGCTCCTCGTCGCGCTCCTGCTCGCCGCCCCGGCCCCCGCCGCCGCCGCCTGCACCGCCATCATCAACGCCACCGTGCACGGCCCCGACGGCCGCTCCAACGATCCCGTTGTGCTGGACGACGGCCTCGTCGCCGATCCCGCTGGGCTGGCCAAGCCCGACCGCGCCGCCGGCACCATCGCCTGGGGCGACCGCACCTGCACCTTCGTGGACGGCGCCGGCAAGCACCTGAGCGCGGGCTTCGTGGACGCGGTCACCCAGCTGGGCCTCGTCGAGGTCAGCACGGAGGGCGGCAGCCGGGACCAGGACGCCGGCGGCGACCCCATCCGGGCCGACCACGTGGTCGTGGACACCTACAACCCGCGCTCCACCCTCATCCCCGTCACCCGCATCGAGGGCACCACCACCGCCCTCGTCCACCCCAGCGGCGGGCTCCTGCCGGGCAAGGTCGGCGCGGTGCAGCTGGCCGGCGGCACCCAGCGGGAAGCCGTGGCCTCGGCCTTCGTGGCCCTGCCCTTCAACCTCAACGCCCGCCCCTCCCGCGCCGCGGCCCTGGGCTGGCTGCGCGAGGTCTTCGACGACGCCCGGGATCGCGGCACCTGGGACCGCAGCCGCCGCAGCCAGCCCGACGCCAACCCGCGCGACCTGGCCGCGGTGCGCTCGGTGCTGCAGGGGGACAAGGCGCTGCTGGTGGCCGCCGACCGCGCCTCGGACCTGGAGGCGCTGATCCGCTTCGCCCAGGACGAGAAGGTGCGGATCGTGATCGACGGCGGAGCCGAAGGCTGGCTGCTGGCGAAGGAGCTGGCCGCGGCCCAGATCGCCGTCATCGTCGACCCGATCGTCTACGGCCCCGGCTCCTTCGATCAGATCCACGGCCGGGCCGACAACGCCGCCCTGCTGGCCGCCGCGGGCGTCGACGTCATCATCGCCAGCCACTCCGCCCACTTCGCCCGGGGCCTCCGCCAGCTCGCCGGCAACGCCGTGCGCGGGGGGCTGGACCACGCCGCCGCGATGGCCGCCATCACGTCCACGCCCGCCCGGGTCTTCGGCCTGTCGGATCGGGGCGCGCTGGAGCCGGGCCGCCGGGCCGACGCCGTCCTGTGGTCGGGGGACCCCCTGGAGCTGTCCACGTCGGTGCAGGCCCTGTGGATCGGCGGCCGCAGCGTGGCCCTGGAGAGCCGCCAGACCCAGCTGCTGGAGCGCTACCGCACGACGCCGGGCACACCCCTGCCCCCGCTGGCCCTGCCGCAGTAACCCGGGGATCGCGGCCCGCGATCCGGTACCCTGAGGCCATGCGATCGCTCCCCCTGTTGTTGCTGTTCCTCCCCCTGTTCGGCTGTTGGGACCAGTTCGACGCCGGCCTGCCGATCATCGACGACGACGACAGCGCCGCCGTGGACGACGACGACACCTCGGCAGTCGACGACGACGACAGCTCGGTGATCGACGACGACGACACCTCGGTGCCCGACGACGACGACAGCTCGGTGGTCGACGACGACGACAGCTCGGTGGTCGACGACGACGACAGCTCGGTGATCGACGACGACGACAGCTCGGTGGTCGACGACGACGACAGCTCGGTGGTCGACGACGACGACAGCTCGGTCGCCGACGACGACGACGCCACCCCCATCGACCCCTGCGACGAGCCCCCGGACATCCAGGTGAGCGTCACCATGGCCGACCCCAGCGGCGCGGCCTCCACCACGTTCACGCCCACCCAGCCCCTGACCGTCACGGTGGACGTGCAGAACTTCGGGGGGGACGCGTCGTCCTACATCTACCCGAGCGCGTGCCTGTTCCGGTGGGACCTGTGGAAGCTCAACGGCGATCCCGTGGACGGCGGCCCCGACTGCGTGGTGGTGCAGACCACCCGGGACTTCGACTGCGCCGGCCC
>CALCXL010000292.1 GCA_937907595.1 uncultured Pseudomonadota bacterium | reverse complement strand
GCTCGAGGCCAACCCCAAGAACTACGAGGCCGCGCTGCAGGCAGGCTGGATGAACGTCGAGCTCGGCCGCAACGCCGCAGCGGTCACGGCGTTCAAGCGCGCACTGGTCCTGCGTGGCACCAGCGCGGAGGCGCACTACGGCCTCGGCCTTGCGCACCAGGCGCGCGGTCAGGTACAGGCAGCCATCGCCGAGTACGAGCGGGTCGTGGAACTCGACCCGGACGGCCGCGACACCCGCGAGGTCAAGGCGATCTTGCGGCAACTCAAGCCCTGAGCCCAGAGCCCGCCGCGCGGGCAGGAGAGATCATGAGCACCAACAAGCCCGAAGAGGAGTACTTCGCACGCCTCGAAGCGGAGAAGAAGCGCCGCCTGGCCCTGCTCCTGGACGACGAAGAGCAGGCTGACAAGTCGCGCGTTCTCAAGGAGCTGCACTTCATGCACTGCGGCAAGTGCGGCAACGAGATGTTCACGACCCAGTTCCGCGGCGTGGACATCGAGGTCTGCCCCGTCTGCGGCTCGGTCCTGCTCGATCCCGGCGAGCTCCAGCAGCTGGCCGGCGAGGACCGCAGCGGCACCCTGGACACGATCGCCACCCTGTTCGGATTCCGGCGCTGACGCTGGGGGGCGGCCGACGCGGGCCGCCCTTCGGGGTCAGTCGGTGACCTCGATCTCAAACTCCAGGGAGGGCTCGTCTTCGGGGGACAGCATCTCCTCAGCCTGCGCCGTAGGCACCGACGCGCCGCGCGCCGAGGCCCCCGCCTTCACGATCAGCGCGGCCTGCTTCTCCTCCTGCATGACCTTCAGTCGCAGGGTGTCGATGCCCGCGGCCACCGGCAGATCGGTCGCCGACAACGCGGCCAGCCGGGCCTGACCGTCCTCTTCGACGATGAAGTCCAGCTCCTCGTCCTGGGCTGAGCCAGCGCCGCCTTCTTCGGTCACACCCACGGCCGCCATCACCCGGTCGCGGCCCGCGTGCTTGGCGCGGTACAGCGCCTTGTCCGCGGCGATGATCACCTCCGAGGCGTCCCCGCCGTCGTCGGGGAACGCCGACACGCCCACGGAGATCGTCAAGCGCCCGCCCGGCTGGACGTCGCGGTGGCGAAAGGGGTGCTGGGCCACGAAGGAGCGCACCCGCTGCGCCAGCACCACCGCGTCCATGCGCGGGGTCTTGGGCAGGACGATCACGAACTCCTCGCCGCCGTAGCGCGCGACCAGGTCGACCTCCCGCACCGAGCGCGTCAGCAGCGTGGACAGCTCCTTGAGCAGCACGTCGCCCTGGGGGTGGCCCATGGTGTCGTTGAAGTTCTTGAAGTTGTCGACGTCGATGATCATCAACGACAGGGTCTCGTGGTAGCGGCGGGCACGCTGGACCTCGCGCCGCCAGCGCTCCTGGAAGTACCGGTGGTTGTACAGACCGGTCAGGCCGTCGGAGACCGCCAGCTTGCGCCAGCGCTCGTTGGCGCGCTGCAGCTCCCGGTTCGCCTGCTTGAGCTTGCGCTCGATGTCCTGCTTGCTGCGGCGCAGGTCCGCGATCAGCTGCCGGTTGTGCGCCGCCATGGCGTAGCGCTCGATGGCCCGACGCAGGGTCACGCCCAGCTCCTGGTGGTTCCAGGGCTTGGTGACGTAGTGGTAGATGCGGCCCTGGTTGATGGCCTGGATCAGGCTCTCGTTGTCGGTGTACCCGGTCACCACGACCCGCACGAGGTCGGGGTAGGAGTCCACGGTGCGCTCGAGCAGCTCCACGCCGCTCATCCCGGGCATGCGCTGGTCCGACAGCAGCACCGCGTACTCACGCTCGGCGAGCATGCGCAGGGCCTCGGGGCCGGACTCGGCCGTGTGCACGGTGAAGGAGTCCCGGAAGTTGAGCAGGAACGCCTGCAGGTTCTCAGGCTCGTCGTCGACCACCAGCACCGGGTACTCGTAGTAGCGGAGGCCCTGGCTCACCGAGAATTCGAGGCTGTCGCGCACGTTGGGCGGCGTACGCGAGCCCGGCAGGTCCGCCAGGGTGCGATCCGGCTCGTCAGGTGCGGCCATGCGGCGTCATGCCTCCACCCCCCCGTCGCGGCCACGAGGCTCGCGGGCGCGGGTTGTCAGGACGAAATCTAGCACAGCCCCCAGCGGCTTCGCGGCGTTGCACCGCCAGCCGCAGGGTCACGGCCGGCCCGCGATCGCCCGGGCACGGATCGCCCCGCCCCCCTGGGGGCCCTGCCGATGGCATGGTGCTCCCTGGGTCTTCATCCTGATCGGGACACGCCGCCTCGAAACGTGTGATTGACCCGTTGACGCGCCCTTGTATAGTGGCGCAGGACTCGGGAACCGTGGCCGTCCTACGCTGCCACCGCCCGGTCCACTGGAGGTTCAGGCATGGAGACCCGCCGGGGATTCCGTTCCCTCTCGACCCTGATCGCTTGCGCCCCGCTGGCTCTTTCGCTCTCGGGCTGTCCCGACGAAGCGCCGCCCGTCGCGTCGAACTCGGCCCCCGTGGTCCGGATCTTCTCGCCCGTCTCCGGGACGAGCATCGATCACGGCGATCCCCTCAACCTCACGGGCTCCTGCATCGACCCGGACGGGGCCGAGGAGGAGCTTGTTGCCGTCTGGTCGTCGGACCTCAACGGGGAGTTCGCCACCAGCAACCCCGACGAGGCCGGCAACATCACGGACACGGTCACGGGCGGGCTGCAGGAGGGCGAGCACGTCATCACCCTGACCTGCACCGACCCCAAGGACGCCTCGGGCTCGGAGAGCCGCGGGGAGATCTTCATCGAGGCCAACCTCCCGCCGACCGTGGACATCGAGGAGCCGGACAGCGGCGACTCCTTCACCACGGACGACGTGATCACCATGCAGATCGCGGTGCGCGACGACGTCGACGACGCCACGGACCTGCGCGTCAGCGTCAGCACCGACCTG
Organism: uncultured Pseudomonadota bacterium; assembly: GCA_937907595.1. Taxonomy (GTDB): domain Bacteria; phylum Myxococcota_A; class UBA796; order UBA9615; family UBA9615; genus CALCXL01. The sequence continues at coordinate 2,168 of CALCXL010000292.1, read as the reverse complement.
TCGCTGGAGCCCCTGGCCACGGACCTGGAGCCGGACCCCGCCGGGGACATCGTGCTCCCCTTCTCCCTGCTCTCGGGCAGCCACACCCTGACGGTCTCCGCTCGGGACACGGAGGGTGCGGTCGGTCAGGGCCAGGTCGTCGTTGAGGTCACCACCACCCACGTCGCCCCCGAGTGCGAGATCCTCCAGCCCCTCGAGGGCGCCTTCCAGCAAGGGGAGAACATCCTCTTCCGGGGCCGCGTGGCCGACGTCGACGTGCCCAACGACGAGCTTCACGTCTTCTGGTCCTCCGACGTGGACGGCGAGTTCGCGGTCCTCCAGCCGGACACCGACGGCAACGTCGACACCTTCTACGCCGGCCTGTCGGTGGGCGACCACGTCCTGACGATGCTGGTGCGCGACGAGGAGCAGTTCGAGTGCTCGGCGGACACCGCCCTGCACATCTGCGTGGTCAACGACGCGCCTTCGGTCGCCCTCAGCTCCCCGGCCGCCGACTCCGTCTTCGCCAACGAGGAGATCCTGTTCGAGGCGACGGTCAGCGACGACCTGACCCCCCTGGACGACCTGGTGGTCACCTGGACGTCGGACATCGACGGCGAGTTCAACAGCGACGGCCCCGACGCCCTGGGCGCCCTGGCGGTCCAGACCGGCGACCTCTCCCCCGGCGAGCACCTGGTCGTCCTGCGGGTCGATGACAACTGCGGCAACGTCACCACGGAGACGGTCGCCTTCACCGTGGTGGTCGACGAGGACAACGACGGCTACCCCGCAGATCCCTTCGGCCTGGACTGCGACGACACCGATCCCACCATCAACCCCGGCGCCCTGGACACCCCCTACGACGGCATCGACCAGGACTGCACCGGGTCCGACGTCACGGACATCGACGGCGACGGACACGACGGCGACGCGGTGGGCGGGGACGACTGCGACGACAACAACCCGTCCATCAACCCCAGCGCCTACGACATCCCCTACGACGACATCGACCAGGACTGCACCGGCCTCGACGCCATCGACCTGGACGGCGACGGCTTCGGCGGGGAGTTGGGCGGCTCGGACTGCAACGACAACGACGCGTCGATCAACCCGGCGGCGTCGGAGATCCCCTACGACAACATCGACCAGAACTGCAGCGGCGCGGACCTGGTGGACGTGGACGGGGACGGCTTCCCGGCCATCATCGCCGGCGGCACCGACTGCAACGACAACGCGTTCACGGTGTACCCCGGCGCCCCGGAGATCCCCTACGACGGCATCGACCAGGACTGCAACGGGCACGACCTGAACGACGCCGACGGCGACGGCTTCGACTCGGTCGCGGCGGGCGGCACGGACTGCGACGACGCCAACCCCTCGGTCTACGCCGGCGCCCCGGAGATCCCCTACGACGGCGTCGACCAGGACTGCTCCGGCGCGGACTGGGCCGACATCGACGGCGACGGGTTCACCTCGGTGGCGGCGGGCGGCACCGACTGCGACGACAACAACCCCGACATGTTCCCGGGCAACCCGGAGATCCCCTACGACGGCATCGACCAGGACTGCTCCGGCGCGGACCTCGCGGACGCGGACGGCGACGGATACAACGCGGTGTCCGCCGGCGGCACCGACTGCAACGACAACGACATCCTCACCCACCCCATGGCCGCGGACATCCCCTACGACGGGATCGACCAGGACTGCAACGGCTCCGACCTGACCGACGTGGACAACGACGGCTTCGACGCCGACGCCGTGGGCGGCCTGGACTGCAACGACTACCTGCCCACCGTCTACCCCGGCGCGCCCGAGGTGCCGAGCGACGGCCTGGACAACGACTGCAACGGCCTGGTCGACGACGTGGAGCCCACCTCGGTGCCGTCGCTCGCGGGCAACCCGTACCTCTGCAGCCCCATCCCGATCACCGGCGCCGGCTCCTACGCCCCCCCCGGTCCGGCGCTGACCTACCAGTGGACGGTGGCCAGCCGCCCCTCGGCCTCCACGGTGACCAACGCGGCCATCGCCGACCAGACGGCCATGGCGACCACGTTCACCCCGGACATGATCGGCACCTTCCTGCTGCAGCTGGACGTGACGCAGAGCGCCGTGACGGCCACGGACTACCTGGTGATCCAGGTGACCAACGACCCCAGCAACGGCGCGCCGAACGCGAACGCGGGCAGCGA
>CALCXL010000291.1 GCA_937907595.1 uncultured Pseudomonadota bacterium | reverse complement strand
GTCATCGTCGTCGGGTCCGGTGTCGTCGTCGTCCGGCGCCGTGTCGTCATCGTCCGGCGCAGCGTCGTCGTCGGAGACGCCGGAGTCGTCGTCGCCCTCGGGGCAAGCCACGAGGAAGGAGAACATCAGGACGAGCCAGAAGGACCGGAGACAGCGCAGACGACGGATCATGAAGACCTCCATGGCGGGGCAGACCTGGACGCGGACACCCCTGGATGTTTCGCAATATACGCGACGCCGCACCCGGATCGAAGGCTGACTGGACATTCCCTTCGGGGGGTGCGTCGTCTCTTCTCAAGCCCAGGACCGGTGCTACACTCCGCGGCCCCTGGCCCCAGCCCTTCGCTGGCGGCCCGCACCCCGGCCAGAGCGCGACCGGAGGCCCCCATGTCCGACGAAGCCCCCTCCCCTACCACCGCGTCGTTCACCCTCGCCCTGGACGACCGCAGTCTGGGCCTGCTGCTGAGCGAGGACCTGTACCCCCTGGACGCGATCTACGGCGCGGCGTACCTGTTCGTGGACCGCTGCTACCTGTACTTCGACCGCCCCGCCGACAAGCAGGTCCAGGTCCGCTTCCGCGCCAAGTCCGACGCGGGCGACACCGATCTGGAGGCGATCGCCGGCGAGTTCTGCAACGAGCTCCTCAACCAGGTGGTGCGGCTGCAGGTGGGCGAGTCCACGCGCACCCTGCGTGAGTACTACCTCGCGCGCGCCTTCTTTGGTGACGACACCCGGGCCTCCATCGACGCGCTCCTGGCGGAGCTCGACGCCGACGAGCTGGAGGAGGACCCGCTGGAGATCCAGGTCCCCTGGGACACCACCCCCTCGGGCGCGGAGGGCTGAGGTGACCACCCTCTCCTTCCACCGCAGCCTGTACCCCCCCGCCGCCGTGGCCGCTGCCGTGGCCGCCTACGCCGATCTGGCGCGCTTCGACGTGCAGGAGGAGGACCACCGGTGCCGGGTGGAGATCGCGGACATCGACGCGGACTTTGCCGAGTTCCCCGACGAGTTCGCCGACTCCTTCGCCAACCACGTGCTGTTCGAGACCGTGCGGGCCCGCCGCGCCGGGAGCCTCTCATGACCCGGCTGCAGACCATCGAGCTGCCCCGCCCCACCGTCCAGGCCGACAAGCTCGGCTTCTTCCGCTACGGCCGCGTCGCCGGCCGCGTGCTCCTGACCAACGAGGTCGGCGAGTGGCAGATGCTGAGCGAGGAGGACTTCACCACGTTCCTCAACGGGGACGTCGGCCCGGAGCACCCGCAGCACGCGGCCCTCACCGAGCGCGGCTTCCTGCGGGAGGGCATGGACCTGGAGGTCCTGGCCGACAAGATGCGGCGCAAGCGCCACTACCTGGGGCTGGGCCCGCACCTGCACGTGGTCATCACCACGCTGCGCTGCAACCAGGACTGCCGCTACTGCCACGCCTCCCGCACGGACATGGACCGCGTGGACACGGACATGTCCCTGGAGACGGCCAAGAAGGTCGTGGACACGGCCATGCAGTCCACGTCGCCCTACATCAACTTCGAGTACCAGGGCGGCGAGCCCACGGTGAACTTCGACGTCATCAAGTTCTGCGTGGAGTACAGCAAGGAGAAGAACCGGTACGAGAACAAGACGCTGGACCACAGCCTCGTCACCAACATGACGTACATGACGGAAGAGCACGCGGAGTGGCTGCTGGCCAACGACGTGCTCATCTGCACGTCGCTGGACGGGCCGGAGGAGGTGCACAACTTCAACCGCACCTGGCGCACCGGCAGCAACGCCTACGACAAGGTCCTGTACTGGATCGAGTACTTCAACCGCCGCTACGTCGAGATGGGCCGGGACCCCAACCTGTGGCACGTCGACGCGCTGATGACGACCACGCGCAAGTCCCTGGAGAACTGGAAGGAGATCATCGATCTCTACGTCTCCCTGGGCATCCGCAACGTGCACTTCCGGCCGCTGAACCCCTTCGGCTTCGCCACCAAGACCTGGCAGAGCATCGGGTACACCTCCCAGGAGTTCAACGCCGTCTTCGCGAAGGCCCTGGACTACATCCTGGAGCTGAACAAGCAGGGCATCGAGGTCATCGAGGGCACCTCCTCCATCTTCCTCAAGAAGATGTTCACGCCCGACGACCCCAACTTCGTGGACATCCGCAGCCCCGTGGGATCGGGCACCGGTCAGGTGGCCTACAACTACGACGGCACGGTGATGCCCTCGGACGAGGGCCGCATGATCAGCGCCATGGGGGACGACCTGTTCCTGCTGGGCAAGGTCGGCGAGCTGTCCTACGGGGAGATCGTCCGGCACGACACGGTCAAGAGCCTGGCGGTGGCCTCGCTCCTGGACACGCTGCCCATGTGTTCGACCTGCTGGAACGTTCCGTACTGCGGCGTCCGCCCCCTGCACAACTACATGCACTTCGGCGATCTCTTCGCGCAGCGACCGAACAC
>CALCXL010000290.1 GCA_937907595.1 uncultured Pseudomonadota bacterium | reverse complement strand
AAGGTGAAGTCGCCGGCGCCGATCTGGACCTGCCCGTTGGTGAAGGTCTCCGCGATGATCCCGGTGCCCGTCACGCTGGCGATGATCTCCTCCCTTGTGTGCGGTCCCGGCTCCATGTAGGTGCAGCGCATGCGCGGCATGGGCGCGTGGCGGAACGACTGACGCCGGCCCGATCCCGTGGGCTTGACGCCGTAGTGCTTCGCGGAGATGCCGTCGTGCAGGTAGGAGGCCATGGTGCCGTTCTCCACCAGCACCGTGCGCTCGGCCGCGTTGCCCTCGTCGTCGAAGTTGAGGGCGCCCCGCTCCCCCTCGTGCAAGCCCGAGTCGACGATGGTGACGAAGTCCGGGGCGACCTTCTTGCCGATGGCGTCGGCGTAGATGGAGACGTCCTTGCGGTTGAAGTCGGCCTCCATGCCGTGCCCGATGGCCTCGTGCAGCAGGATCCCGCTGGCCCCCGCCGCCAGGACCACGGGGAGCTCCCCGGCCGGGGGGCGGCGCGCGTCGAACAGGATCATTGTGCGGTCGACGGCCTGCTGGGCGAGGTCGGTCAGCCGCTCGTCGGTGTACCAGTCGACGCCGTGCCGCCCCGCCAGGTTGGCGGCGTTGGACTGCGTGAGCCCGTCCTTCTCCGCCGTGATCGAGCACCAGACCCGGCTCTGGGGCCTCACGTCGGTGTGCACGTGGCCCAGGTGGTTGGCCACCAGCACCCGGCTCTCGCTGTCGCTCCAGGAGATGCGGACCTTGGTGACCGCGGGGTCCAGGGCCTTGGCCTTGGCCTCCAGGGCCTGGATGAGCGGCAGCTTCTGATCGATGCCGACGTCGGCCCAGGCCACGTTCAGCTGGTAGAGCGAGTGCGGGGCCGCCTGGGTCTCGAAGGCCTGGGGAGCCGCCATGCCGCCCCCGTGAGCGATGGCCGACGCGGTCTTCGCCGCCGCGCGGATCGCCTGCTCGCTCAGGTCCTCGGTGAAGGCGTAGCCGGTCTGGTCCCCCACCACCACCCGCAGGCCGACGCCCTCGTCGATGGCGCTGCTGGCGCGGCTCACGATGCCGTCCTCCAGCGTGATCGAGTTGCTGCGCGTGTACTGGAAGTACAGATCGGCGTGGTCGGCGCCCCGGGCCGTGAGCTCCGTCAACACCCGGTGCAGCACCCCGTCGTCCAGGCCGAACCAGCTGTAGAAGGGGTTGGCCGGCGCGGCGGCGAGCACGCTGGCCGCGGGCTGGCTGGTGGTGGCGCAGCCGGCCAGGAAGCTGGGCATGGTCAGCACGGCGGTGCCGCTGGCCATGCCGCGCAGGATGTCTCGTCGGTTCGGTCGCATGGGGCTCCGGGGGAAGGGTGCGGGAGCATATCCTGCGACCGGTCGCAGCCGAACCGCTTTGCAAACCTCTTGCAGACCGCTGCGGAGTCCCCGACACGTTGTTCCGCAGGCGATCCTGGCCCGGGCTCCCGACC
>CALCXL010000289.1 GCA_937907595.1 uncultured Pseudomonadota bacterium | reverse complement strand
CTTCGTGCTCCAGGCCGTTCGGCGTGCAGTTGCCGCGGTCCACGCAGTCCTCGTAGCGCTCCAGGGTGACCTCGTACTTGTCGATGCAGAAGGCGTCGACGTAGACGGGGTGCGCCGGCCGGGCGTCCCCGGGCGGCCAGTAGGCGTCGGGGTCGGGCGGGTTGTCCGTGCCCATGACGAACTGGCCGGCGGGGATGAGGACCTGGTCGCTGTAGTCCAGATCGGCGTCGTTGTGCGCCTCGCAGGCCGGGCCCGAAGGCTCGACCGTCGCGTCGTCGTCGTCGGCGACCGGGTCGCTCACCGGGCAGCCGAGCAGCAACAGGGCCGTCAGACTCATGAGCCCTGAACATCGCATGATGAAGCCTCCTGCGGGTCCAGCCGGGGGGCGGGAGCCGTGGAGTGACGTTCCCTCCGGCGGGGCATCGGGGGAATGACATCCGTCAGGGTGTGAAGTCTCTTCACCGTTCCTTGGCATATTGCGGAGATCGACATCGGCTGAGGCGGGGGCGTTCAGCGAGGAGTGGTCCGCGATGCCCTGCCCCACCCTCTGGATCGCCTGGATGCAGAGCCTGCCGCGGATCGCGTATCCTGGCCGGCGTTTCGGGGCGGCGAACGGTCGACCGCCCCACCATCGCCCGCCGGGGACCACCGCGCCCCGCCCTCCTGAGGAGCCCCCGTGCGTCGATCCCTGCTCTGCCTCACCGCGTCCCTGCTCTTCGTCGGCTGCGCCCCGACCGGCGACGACGACGACGACTCCCAGGCCCCCTGCGAGGGCACGATGGACTGGACCTTCAACACCACCGCCGATGCGGGCGCCGACGGGGCCACCTGCGCGCTGAGCCAAGGGCCGACCTTCATCACCATCAACACCGCCAACGCCGACAACAGCGTCAACTGGCAGGTCAGCTTCTCCGACTTCGCGGGGGAGGGGACCTTCGACATCGTCAGCTTCGGCGACTGGAACATCACCGGCTACGCCGGCGAGTCCTGGTGGGCCACGGCGGGGACCATCACCGTGGAGACCTGGGCCGATCCGGAGCTCGTCGGCACCTTCGACGCTACGGGCGCCAACGCCGACGACTCCGCGACCATGTCGATCAGCGGCAGCTTCGACGTGACCGTGGCGCCCTACGTCGAGTAGGGGGGACGCGCGGCGGCTCAGCGGGACGAGGCCCAGGGGTGGCTCGACGTCGCCGGCAGATCGGGCGAGGATGGCCCGATGACTCGAACCCACCGCGTCTGGGCCAGCCGGGTGCGCGCCGAGCACCGCTCCGCTGCCGCCACCGCCGACCTCCTTCAGCGCATGATCACCGCGGGCGCGCCCGACGACCTGCTGCGGGTCGCCCTGCGCATCGTCGGCGACGAGCTGGACCACGCGCAGCTCTGCCACAAGACCCTGGTGGGGCTGGGGGGCGACGGCGACGCCGTGGAGGTGGAGCCGACGCTGCGCCGCGGGCCGGCCTCGCTGGAGGAGCTGCTCCCGTCGATCCTGCGCACGGTCCTCAAGGTCTTCTGCTTTGGCGAGACCCTGGCGGTGCCCTTCTTCGCGGAGATGCGCAAGAACGCCCGGGGCCCGGCGCGTCCCACCCTGGACCGGATCGTTCGGGACGAGGCGGTGCACTCCAAGTTCGGCTGGGACAGCCTGGATTGGCTGTTGGAGCTGGGGGGAGAGGACCTGCGGCCGGCCATCGGGGCGATGCTGCCCGAGCTGGTCCAGCACTTCGAGGGCGTCTACGCCCAGCGCGTCGCCGAGGACCTCAGCCCCGCCGAGCTGCGCGCCGGGCTCTTGTCGGCCTCGCGCTACCGCAAGCTATGCTGGCGCACTGTCAACGCGACCATCCTGCCGCGCATGAAAGCGCGGGGGATCGTGGTCCCGGAGGAGACGCCATGAAGTCCGACGACGAACCCCGCCGCGCCGTCCGCGTCGCGCTGCCTCGGCTCGGAGCCTTCGCGCTCGGGCTCTCCCTGGCCGCCGCGCCCGGCTGCGTCAACGTCACCACCAACCCCCTGGACGACGACGACGCCACCTCCGACGACGACGACTGCAACCCCGCGGACGACGACGACTCGGCGGACGACGACGACACCACCTTCGTGGACGACGACGACGCGACGGCCGACGACGACGACCTGTTCAACCCCGACGACGACGACGACGACGCGACGGGGGACGACGACGACTCTGCCGTCGACGACGACGACTCCGCGACCGACGACGACGACTCGGCCCTGGACGACGACGACGGCCCGAACGACGACGACTCGGCCGCCAGCGACGACGACGACTCGGCCGCCCCGGCGACTCGGGTGGCGTCGCCCGCTCCGGTCCCCGTGCCCGCGAAGCCCTCGGGGAACTGAACAGGCGGCCGACCCGTCGGCCCCCGACCGTCGACCATCAACCGTCGACCCTCAGCCGCTGGGCCACTCCAGGGCGGTGACGGCGAGCTCGTGGGCGGCCCCCTCGGCCTCCAGGTAGACGATCCCCTCGATGCGCGACAGCGACCACGCGTTGCGGCGCTTCAGGGCGTCGGCCAGCGCGTCCACGGCCTGGGGGTCCAGGGCGAACAGGTCGATGCCTTCGGCGTCGTGCACCCGCTCCCGGGCCAGCAGGCGCAGCCAGGAGTGGGGGTCCTTGTGGCAGTAGACGGCGACGCGGTCGGCGGCCTTGCTGGCCTTGTGCAGGCGGGGGCCGTCGGGGGTGCCGATGTCGATCCACTGCAGCAGCTGCCCCGTCAGGTCGCGCCCCTGGATGGCCGGCACGTCGCCTGAGGACAGGCCCGTGGTGAAGCTGAGGCCCTCGTGCCACTCCAGGGCGTAGGCGAG
>CALCXL010000288.1 GCA_937907595.1 uncultured Pseudomonadota bacterium | reverse complement strand
CGCGGGCGACTACGGCGGCGGCGACGAGTACTACGGCGACGACGACGACTACAACGACGGGGCCCCCGCCGACGAAGGGTCCGGCGACGACGACCAGGAGCCGCCGCCCGAGGAGGAGGACGAGTTCCTCACCACCGAGCCCCGCGGCACCGACGTCTTCGTCTTCATCGCCAACCCCAACCGCGACACGCTGACGCGCATCAACGCCTTCACGCGGGAGATCACCACGATCGAGGTCGGCGACGAGCCCACCCAGGTCGTCGTCTCCTCGGACTACCTCCGCGCCGTCTCCTTCAACGCCGGCTCGGACTCGGTCTCCATCGTCGACGTCAACACGTCCGAGGTCACCGAATTGGACGTGCGCGAGGACTTCAACTTCATCCAGATGAGCCCCGACGGCCGCTGGGTCGTCGCCTTCTTCAACGCGTCGGTGGTGGACGCCAGCTTCGACGTCGACGGCGTGCGCTCCTTCACGGAGGTCTCCTTCGTGGACACGATGGCCAAGACCGTCACGTCCTTCTCCGTGGGCTTCAACCCCAAGGAGGTGCGCTTCGCCAACGCGTCGCGCACGGCCGTCGTGGTCAGCGACCAGTTCCTGACCGTGGCCGATCTGACCGTCGACCCCATCGACCTCTCCCTGGTCGACCTGGGCGCCGACCCCCTGGACCCGCCCATCGCCGCTGAGGTGCAGGTCACCCCGGGGGGCGAGCACGCGTTCGTCCGCTACGTCGGCCGCGACTCCATCCAGCTGGTGGACCTCGCCAACGGCGACCTCGCCGACCTGGACGGGGGCCTGGACCCCTCGGACATGGACCTGAGCCCCGACGGCCAGGAGGTCGTGGTGGTGGCGCGGGAGAGCCGGGAGCTGCGCATCTTCGACACCGCGGACCCCCTGGCGCCCCCCAAGGTCCTGTCCACGCCGCCCGACTCCACCCTGGGCAGCCTGGTGCTGTCCAACGACAACCGCACGGGCCTGCTGTTCACCACGGCCGTCGCCGAGGACCGCGTCACCTTCTGGGACCGGGACACGGACACGCTGGTGGAGCGCGGGCTGGTCAAGCCGGTGGACGCGATCGCCGTCAGCCCCGACGGCGGCTCGGCGCTGATCGTGCACAGCCTGGAGGACGCGCCGGACCAGAACGACGTCTTCACGGACCGGCACGCGCTGACGGTGGTGAACCTGGAGACCTGGCTGACCAACCCCGTGGCCCTGGAGAGCCGGCCGACGAAGTGGACGACGTCCAACGACGGGCGCTACTCGGTCTTCATCATGGAGAACAACCGCAACGTCGGCGTCATCGACTACGCGACGCGGCTGGTGGACGACGTGGTGGTGCCCTCGACCCCCGTGCACGTCGGCATGATGCCCCTGGAGGAGATGGCGGAGGACGCGCTGGGCTGGATCTCCCAGGAGCACGAGCTCGGCCGCATCTCCTTTCTGTCCCCCTACGACTTGAGCGTGGAGACCGTCACCGGTTTCGAGCTCAACTCGGCCATCGAGTAAGGGGGCCGTGATGCACCGCTCCCTGCTCGCCCTGACCCTGCTGGCCCTGGCCGGCTGCGACGCCAGCCTGGGCTCCGACGGGCCCGACCTGCCCCTGCTGGGCGACGAGGCCATCGCCGTCGCGGGCCGCATCTACATGCTGGCGCCGGCCACCGACTCGGTGGTGGAGATCGACCCCGCCGCCCGCACCTTCCAGTCCCTGCCCGCCGGCGTGGCCCCGCGGGTGTTGAGCCGCAAGCCCCACGCCGACGTCGTCTACGCCCTGGGGATGGCGGAGAACACGCTGTCGCGCATCGCGCCCCAGGGCTTCTCCACCACGGACTCCGGCGCGCCCTTCAACCGCCTGGACTGGTCGCCCGACGGCACCCGCGGCTTCCTGTGGATCGACCCCCTGGGCCTGCAGCCCGCGGTGGAGGGCTCCCTCAACCTGGGCGCCTTCGCCGTGATCTCCGACGACGACAACGGGGTGACGATCACGCCCGGCAGCCTGACCTTCCAGCCCCTGGACGTGGTCTTCTCCGCCGACTCCAGCCGGGCCCTGGTGACGACGAGCTCGCGCCTGCACGTGCTCGATCTGACGGTGGCCCCCTTCTCCGAGCGCACGGTGCCGCTGACCACGGACACGTCGGTGCGGCGCACGCCGGATCTGGTGGTGCCGACGCCGGACGGCCAGCGGGCCCTGGTGACGGCGTCGGGGGGCTCGGACCTGTTCGTGCTGTCCCTGGACCCGGTGCTGGTGGAGAACGTGATCGCCCTGCCGCGCCCCGCCCTGGACATCCAGCTGAGCCGAGACGGCGGCACGGCGATGATCGCCGACGGCACCACGACCGTGACGTTCCTGGACCTGGACAGCTTCGAGGACGGCGCCCTGGTGCTGCCCCACGGGGTCACCGACGTGTTGCCCTCGCGGCAGCCCGAGCAGGACTTCGCGCTGCTCTTCGACGACCGCGGCGCCAGCCCCTTCCTGACCCGGGTGGCCCTGAACGGCGACGACGTGGTGCCCGACGACCCGGACACCTTCCTGATGGAGGGCGAGGTGCGCAGCGTCTGGCTGGAGCCGGGCGAGCAGGCGGCGATCATCTTTCACGACGGCGGCGGCAGCAGCGTCGACTTCGTGCCCAGCCAGTCCCTGTCGCTCTTCTCCTTCGCCGAGCGCGCGCCCAGCCGGGTGCTGCTGGACGCCCCCGCCGTGGATGTGGCCTTCCTGGCCGCCGGCGCGGTGCCGGGCAGCGACGACCCCCACGCCGTCGTCGTCCTGGCCGACTCGGCCCGCCTGGTCCGCTACAACCTGGCCGACTACAGCCAGGTGGTCCTGAACACCTACACATCGCCCCTGTCCATCGGCCGCGCGCCCCCCGAGGAGGGCGGCCAGGAGCAGCTGTTCGTGGTGCACCGCAGCGAGCTGGGCCTGATCTCGTTCATCGACCCCGCCGCCACGTTCGAGCCCCCCGGCGGCTTCCCCGCGGTGGCGGGCATGGCCGACGCCGGCCTCCTGGAGGTGCGCTGATGTCCCCCCAACGCTGCTCCCTGCTGGCCTTGCTGGCCCTGCTCGCCTGGTCCCTGCCGGCCCGGGCCGACGACGAATCCACCGAGGAGGAGGCCCCTGCCTCGGACGAACCCGCCGACGGCGACACCGACGGCGAGCCCGCCCCGGAGTCCACGGCCCCCAGCGCCGCCCCCTCCACCGCGCCCGCCGACGGGTCCAGCCCCGGAGCGACCGCTGCCGAGGGCGTGACCTCCCCGGCGCCGTCGGACGCCCCCGCCTGGGTCCCCGCCAGCGCGACCCTCAGCCCCGAGGTGCCCGCCCCGCCCCTGCAGCGCGTCGTCGACGAGGACCTGGAGGCCGACGAGTCCGACACGGACGCCGACCCCGACCCCTACGAGGCGACCCGCGAGCGCGCGGGCCACGACCTGCTGGCCTTCCGGGCGAAGCGCGGGGTGCCGAAGTACTTCACGCTCTTCGTGGGCGCGTCGGGGGTCTCGGTCTTCGACGAGGGGCTGCTGCGCTGGCAGGACAAGGCGAGCATCCCGCAGTTCAGCTGGGCCTTCGACGTCTTCCTGCACGAGCGCATCGCGGTGGGAATCGCCGGCACCCTGGGCGGCTGGGGGCGCAGCGTCATCGACGGCAACGCCAGCGCGGTCGACCTGCAGCTGCGCACGGGATCGCTGGAGGCGGCGGCGAAGGCGGTGTTCACCCCTCCCTACTGGCCGGTGCGTCCCTACGTCCGGGCCGGCGGCGGCGCGCGCATCGCGGCGGTGGGCCTGACCGGCGACGCGCGGGACGATCGGCTGGCCCGGCGTTGGCACGAGGGGGCGGCGGCCTACGGCCTGGTGGGCCTGGGCGTGGAGCTGACGACCCCGCGGATCTGGGAGGGCGTGAACGTGCCCTGGGGCATCGGCCTGCGGGTCGAGGGCGGCGCGGAGATCGGCGGCGGCGGGAGCACCGTCCTGGCGCCCAGCGTCGATCTGGGCAGCGCTGGCCGCCTGGACCTGGGCCCCGTGTACGCCGACGTGGGGCTGCTGCTGCTCTTCTGATCCCGGGTCGCAGCGGGGGTGATGGTCCGCCGATGGGCGCCCTGGCTCGCTGATCGCGTCGGGTGATCCCATCGCGCCGCCCCCCTCGCCAAGCGCCGGCCGATCGGCCACATTGCCGCCGTGGACGTGATCAACCCCTCGGACGGCCTGGTGGTGCTGGTGCACGGCTTCCTGCGCACCGGCGCGTCGATGGCGCTGACGGGCGCGCGGCTCAAGCGGCAGGGCTGGCTGCCCCGGCAGGTGACCCAGCTCAACTTCCACAAGGAGATCCCCGACCTGGCGGACTCGCTGTACCACCACGTCTTGCGCATGCGGGACGAGGCCGACCGTCGGCGAGGGCGGCCGGTGAGCGTGCACTTCGTGACCCACAGCATGGGCGGCATCGTGGTGCGCTCGATGCTGGCGCGGCACTCCATCGACGGCCTGAACCGGGTGGTGATGCTGGCCCCGCCCAACCGCGGCGCGCGCTTCGCCGAGCACATGTACGACCAGGTCTTCAAGCTGCCCTGGGGCGGCTTCGACCCCCTGCGCAAGCTGCTGCCGGGCGAGCGCGGCGACTGCGAGGGCGCCGGGGACCCGGACGCGGAGATCGGCATCATCGCCGGCGCGCCGAAGAAGCCCTCGGGTTTCCCGTGGAACATGGCGAAGGAGAACCCCCTGGACCGCGCCGGGGACCACGACGGCAAGGTCACGGTGGACGAGGCGCGGTTGGCCGCGGCCCAGGACTTCCTGGTGCTGCCCTACGGCCACACCTGGATCATGTCGTGGCCGTCGGTCATCGATCAGGCCGACGCCTTCCTGCGCACCGGAGCCTTCGATCACGCCGCTGCACGGTCGTAGGTGGGTCCGATCGACGCCCTGACGGCACGAAGCCCGCGTCCTGGAGCGGTGATCAGCGTAGGCTGGGCCATGGTCGCCCCCCTCCGGTCTCCCCTGCTGTTGCTCCTCCTCCTTCCCCTGGCCGCCTGCGCCGAGGCTGAGCCCGAGTCCGACTGCGCGGACCCCGAGGCGTCGGGCTGGACGGCGGATCGCCTGGAGCACGAGCAGGAC
>CALCXL010000287.1 GCA_937907595.1 uncultured Pseudomonadota bacterium | reverse complement strand
AGCTGACCACGGCCGGCTCCGCCTACTGGACCGACATGGTGCTCTTCTAGAGCGTCGATCGACCCCGAACCCACGAAGGCCCTGGCGCATCCCGCCGGGGCCTTCGTCGTTCTGGGGGCGCCGGGCCTATATTCGGTCCATGAAGCACCTCCTGCCCCTGGTCCTGCTCCTGGGCTGCGCCGAGCCCTTCCCCGAGCCGGCCCCCGCGCCAGCTGCGCCCCTGGGCATGACCCTGGCTGACGACGGGGTGGTCTACGCGGGCTTTGGCGTGGCGGATCTGACCCCGGAGCTGGGCGAGACCTTCACCGACCTCAACGACAACAACTACTTCGAGGGCTGCATGGACGACCCCGCCGCGGCGGGGGCCGGCTGCGACGAGCCCTTCGACGATGCGAACGGCAACGGGCGCTTCGATCCCACCTTCATCGGCGGCTACGGCCCCCTGCGGCCGGCGATGGGCGTGCACGATCCGGTGGAGGCGCGGGCCCTGGCCCTGAGCAAGGACGGCGACTACGTGGTCCTGCTGGCCCTGGACCTGGTGGGGCTGGGCATCCTGCGCATTGAGCAGCTGCGCGCGGCCCTGGTGGAGCGCGGGTTCGACGGCGAGCGGCTGATCGTGTCCTCGTCCCACAACCACCAGGGCCCCGACGTCGTGGGGCTGTGGGGCGACGAGGAGCTGGCCGAGGGCACGTCGGGGCTCATGCCCGCCTACCAGGACACCCTGGTCGCCCGCATGACGGTGGCGGTGGAGCAGGCCGCGGCCAACATGGAGGCCGTGCAGGTCCGCATGGCCGCCCAGAAGCTGCGGGAGCGATCGCCCTGGTTCAACGGGCGACGCTTCGGCGGCAAGAACCCCACCGCGAAGATGCACGGGCTCATCCACGACATCCGCGACCCGGTGGTGGTCTCCGATCAGCTCTTCGTGGCGCACTTCGAGCGACCGGACGGCAGCGCCGTGGCCACCTTCCTCAACTGGGCCGGCCACCCCGAGGTGCGCGGCAGCGGGGACGAGATCAGCTCGGACTATGTGGGATACCTGCGGGACAGCGTGGAGGCGCAGCTGGGCGGCCGGGCGCTGTTCTTCCCCGAGAGCCTGGGCGGCATGCAGTCGGCCCTGGGGGGCGATGTGCCCCTCGTCGTCGACGTGGACGGCGAGCCCACCTGGGTCTTCGACTCCTGCGGCTCCGACGACGTGGCCAACGTCGACGACGCCAAGTGCTTCGGACAGGCCGAGGGCGCCGCCCGCATCGACGCCGACGGCGATCCGGTGCCGCAGTGGCCCGCCGGCTCCACCTGGGAGTTCACCGAGTCCCTGGGGCTGCTGCTGGCCGAGGCCGCCGTGGACCTGGTGCGCAGCGCCGACGTGACGCCCTTCGAGCGGATCGACGTGCAGTCCGCGCCTCTGTACGTGCCCATCGACAACCCGATCTTCCAGCTCTTGATCGGCGTCAACCGCTTCGAGGCCCCCGTCGACGCCTTCGTCACCGACGGCCGCTGCGACTACGACCGCGCCAACGTCGCCCACCCCGGCTGTTCGCCCGACCGCACCTGGCGCGTGCGCCTGGGCCCCGCGCAGTTCATCACCGCGCCCGGCGAGCTCTTCCCCGAGTTCTTCTGGGGCCTGCCCGACGACAGCCGCTTCCGGGGGGAGTCGGAGAACACCAGCCTGCGCGGCGCCGCCCGCGACTCGGTCTACTTTCCCCAGCACGATCCCGACTGCGACGGGGTGCCCTGGGAGGTGTGCAGCGGCCGGACCTCCCCCGCGGGCGAGTGCGACTGCCTGACCCTGCACCAGGCGCCCTACGTCGTGGAGGCGGGGGAGGGCGCGCCGCTGGTGGATCTGCTCGACGCCGAGTACCGCTTCGCCGTGTCCCTGGGCGGCAACTACCTGGGCTACATCGTGCCCAACCCCGACTTCAACCGCGGGGTGTCGCTGCTGACCGACGACGGGGACCACTACGAGGACACGGTCTGCGCGTCGCCGAAGCACGGCGACCTGCTGCTGGCCGCCCAGCGCTCCATTGTGCCGCGCTGAGGGATCGACTCGAGGGGGCGGAGCGGCCTACGAGGCCGAGTCGTCGTCGTCGCCGGGGTCCAGTTCGCCCTCGGCGCAGGTGCCGGCCACGCCGATCTGCTCGCCCTCGCAGTGGTAGCCCGTGGGGCACTGCGAGTCCGTGGAGCACTCGATCTTCTCGTAGTTGACCCAGAAGTCGCAGCCGGTGGAGGCCAGGGCGAGGGCGAGCAGCAGGAGGTACCTCACCAGCGGAGCTCCATCGCGGCGTGCAGGCCGCCTGTGGGATCGGGGGCCAGGGCCAGGGCCGTCAGCCGCGCGCGGCGGCGGGGCAGCAGGCGGCTGGCCTGCTCCTGCTTCCACTTGTCGTGGCGGTCCGCGGTGCAGGCCAGGTTGATGACGCTGGCGACCAGGGTGACCCCGGCGATCGACGTGAAGACGATGCCGCGCAGCATGTAGCCGTTGCCCTCGTCGATGAAGCCGTCCAGCTCCAGGCTGTGGTGGCCGCCCTGGTACAGCGAGTTCTGTACGCCGATCAGCCCGCCCCACTGGGTGACCGCGACGACCCCGGTGGCGACCGCGCCCCCCAGGAGCAGGCCGCTGGCGACGTAGCCGCCGTGAACATCCGCGGGCAGCTCGTCCGAGGCCTGGGCGGCCGGCGCGGCCAGCCAGGTCAGCGAGAGCAGGGCAACGAGGGAGAGGCGATGCATGGTGCCCACACGGTAGCAGGGACCTCATTGCGGGGGCGTGTCGCCGAGGGCCTCACAGATCGCGCCGCCGGCCCGCTGGTGGCCCACCGCGCTGAGGTGGATGTAGTCGGCGAACCAGGAGAGGGCGGCCTCGTCGCCCAGGCGCTCCAGCAGGTCGATGGCCTCGCCGCCGGCGGCCCGCACCGCCGCGAAGCGCGCCGCGACCAGCTCGCTCCGCGTGGGTCCCCGGCCCGGCAGCAGATCCTCGAGCAGGAAGTTCTGGGCCAGCAGGAAGCGTCCGCCCCCCTGCACCGCGCAGCCCGTCGCGCGCCGGTAGGCATCGGCCTGGGGTTCCGCCGCGCCGCGGGAGCGCTCTGCTGCGTCGACGTAGAAGCGTTCGACGTCGCCGGCGGTCCAGGTGGCCGGGGACAGGGTCGCCCGCAGCCCCGCCAGGAGGAAGGCCGCCGTCCCCCCGGCGCCGCCCTGCCGAAGCCCCCAGAGCAGGTCGTCGTTGGTGCCGCCCAGCATCACGACAGGGCCGCTCGGCGGCTCCCCGCACAGCGTTCGCTCCAACCACTCCACCGTCCCGCCGGCCTCGGCCCGGCGCTCCACCGGCGCCAGGGCCGGGCAGGCCTCCTCCAGGCGGCGGCCGGGATCGGCCCCTTCGGGTCGGAGCCCGTCCCCGGCCACCGTGGAGTAGCCCACGAGCAGGGTCGGGCCGGGAGGGGAGGCGACCGCGACCCCGGCCAGGAGCAGCGCCGCCGCCGCGCCCC
>CALCXL010000286.1 GCA_937907595.1 uncultured Pseudomonadota bacterium | reverse complement strand
GCGCTGGTGGGGGTCGTGGGGCCGTCGGCGCTGATGATCCTCGCTCTGCTTCTGCTGTTCCGCAGCTTCAAAGACCACCCGCGCGTGGTGGGCATGCTCAAGGGCGTGCGGCCGGTGGTGGTGGCGCTGTTGGCGTCGATGGTGTTCACCCTGGGGCGCAAGTCCTTGGTGGGGTGGCAGGAGGCGGCGATCGCGGGCGTGGCCCTGGCGATCCTGCTGGTGTTTGAGATTCACCCCGCGTGGCTGATCGTGGCCGGCGCGGGGCTGGGAGCGGCGGTGTATGCAGCGGGTTGAACCCCTCTTGAAGCGTGGACGAGCGCTGGCGGCCCTGGCCGGCGGGCTGGCGGCGGTGCTGTTGGGCAGCGCGTCGGCGGACGAGCAGCCCTACATCATCGGCTCCCACGACGATCCCAACCGGGTGGACGACTCGGCGCCGACCCTGCTGGAGGTTGTCAGGATCCGGCAGCACCAGTACACCGAGCGCTTCGCCGTGGAGCGGGTGGTGGTCTCCGCCGACGGGCGGGAGATCGCCGCGGTGACCCGGGCCAGCCGGCAGGGACCCCAGGCCTGGGACGTGGCGAGCGGTCGATCGGTGCCGCTGCCGCCCATGAGCACGTCGGTCAACGCGGTCGCCTACGACCCGGCCATGCGCTGGGTGGCGGCGTCCGTGCAGGCGGACGTGCTGGACGACACGTCGGTCAGCGGGCTGCTGATCTTCGACCTGGACTCGGGCAAGACCCGCACGGTGCTGCAGGGCGGCGACCGCGCGCGGGACATCGCCGTGAGCCCCGACGGCAGCGTGGTGGTGGTGGCGACGGCGGACGGTGTCCTGGCCTGGGACAGCGCGGGCGGACCGGCGCGGCGGCTGCTGGACCACCGGTCGGGCGTGGACAGCGTGTCCTTCTCCAGCGACGACACCCTGTCGGCGGCGGTGGACGCGGGCGCGGGCGTGATCCAGGTCTCCCTGCGCGACGGGCGGGTGATCGAACGCTTCGACGCGAAGGCGGGCCGCGGCGCGGTGGCGGTGAGCCCCGACGGCCGCTACGTCGTGGTCGACGACGCGCAGGGCTTGCTGATCCAGGACGTCTGGTCGCGCGGGCACACCCAGCTGGTGAAGCTGACCAGCCAGGTCAGCTCGCTGGACTGGTCGGCCAACGGCGCGGTGCTGGTGGCCGGCACCAGCGACGGCCTGGTGATGCCCTTCGAGGTGCATGGGGCCAAGGGCCTGCCCGTGTCCCGGGGCGCCACCCCCCTGCCCGACCGCAAGGAGTCGACGGAGGAGGACGCCGCCATCGCCCTGCGGCCCCGCGGCGATCCCGAGGAGTCCAAGAACCCCTTCGCGGCCCTGGGCGGTGAGGGCGCGCCCCAGGTGGAGGCGCGGCTGAAGGTCCTGGTGCTGAGCAGCTTCGGCGGGGATCCGCGGGACGGCGGCAAGATGGAGAAGTCGCTGCAGTCGAACATCAAGCGGCTGGAGCCCTGCTGGAAGCGGGAGGCGCGCAAGAAGAACCCCAGCACGGGCAAGCTGGTGTTCGCGATGGGGGTCTCCGCCAACGGCGAAGGGCGGTCGATCGAGGACCCCGACCCCGACGGAGTCGGCAACGCCAAGCTGGTGGAGTGCCTGCAAGGGCGCCTGGCCGAGTCGCTGTTCCCCGCCGGCCTGGGCGACCTGGAGATCGAGCTTCACGTCGACCTGGTCGCCGTCCCGTGAGCCGCGCCCGGTCGACGGCCCTGTACCTGGGCGCCGCCGCCCTCGCCATCGCCGTGGGGGCCGCCGCGGCCCTGCTTCGCCCCGCCCCGGTGTCGGACACGTCGGTGAAGCTGCGGATGAAGGCGGAGCCGATGCAGCCCCAGGCCGTGCAGGAGCCCCTGCTGGAGGCGCTGATCGAAGAGGCCCGCGCGGTGGAGGACGTGGAGCGCCTGCCCGCCTTCGACGTGGCCCTGGCGCTCTTTGGTGGCGGCGACGGGAGCGCGCGCGAGCGCCTGTTGGAGCCCGACGTGCCCCAGGCGCTTGCCCTGGCGCTGGCGAAGCGGCTGCCCCGGCGCGGGGACGGACCCGAGGGGGCGGCGATGCTGCTGGAGCGGCACCTGGCGGCGGCGGCGCCCGGGGCGGTCGCGGTCGTGAAGGCGCGGGGGGAGGCGGAGATCAAGCGCGACGTCGCCTGCCGCTGCAGCTTCGCGCGCTACGGGGACTGGGCGGTGGCCTGGGGGCCGGGGCTGGGCTGGAGCCCCGAGCGGGTCGACGGGAACTGGGTGCTGAACCTCCGGGCGGAGCCGGGCGGCGCGAAGGCGTTGACGATGCGCCTGGAGGGCGGCGGGAGCCTCTCCGCGCGGCCCGGTGAAGGCCCAAGAATCGCGGCGACTGCGATCGATTGACACCCCCTGGGGGCTCCGGTAGCTTCCCGGCCCCGCGGCCTCCTGGGGCCGCTTGTTCCTTGAGAATATCGACATGCGAACGGGCGACGAGCACTACATGGCCGAGGCCATGGCCCAGGCGGACGACGCGGCAGCAGCCGGCGACGTCCCAGTGGGCGCGGTGCTGGTCTCCGCCGACGGGGAGGTCCTGGCCACAGGACGGAACCGCCGCGAAGAGCTGGGGGACCCCACCGCGCACGCTGAACTGGAGGCGCTGCGCTCAGCCGCCGCCGAAGGATGGCGCCGCGAGGGAACCACGCTCTACGTCACCCTGGAACCATGCCCCATGTGCATGGGGGCCGCGATCCTGGCCCGGGTGGAGCGCATCGTGTACGGGACCCCGGACCTCAAGACCGGCGCCGCACACAGCCTGTATCGCATGGGCGAAGACCCCCGGCTCAACCACCGCATCACGGTGGTCGGCGGGGTCCTTCGCGACCCCTGCGCGCAGCAGCTGACCGGCTTCTTCCGGGACCTGCGCGCAAGGCGACGAAACAGCATCGCGGAGAGGTGACCGAGTGGTCGAAGGTGCACGATTGGAAATCGTGTGTGGGGCAACTCACCGGGGGTTCGAATCCCCCCCTCTCCGCCATTATCGCAAGCCCCCGGAATCCAGAGATTCCGGGGGCTTGCGCGTTCTGGCTCGGGCGAGTTCCCGCCAATCCGGGTCGGACCCGAGGGGGAATCGAACTCCCCAGGCGTGCGGAATCTCTGGAGAACTCCCGCTTCTTGGGTGCCCGGTGCGTCAGGACGGCCCGGCAGCCCGGAGCACCGGCCACAACCAGCGGCGCAACCCCTCCACCACTGCAGCAAGGTCCCTGCCCGACTCCCCGCCGGCTTGCGAAGGAAGGCCCGCCACTGGGCCTTTGCGAGCCGAACTGAAGTTCGGCAGGGAATCTCCGATGGGGTTCATGTCCCTTCGATGGGGGCAGCTTCGCCAGGCGAAGAACCGCCGGCCAGAGCCGGTTCCTTCCACCGGGCCAGTTCGACCTCCGGCACGCCCGCGCTGACTGGGCTACGGCCCAACACCGACCCCACCTCTGAAGGCGAGACCAATGGCCCGGTTGAGACGCAACACGCCCAGGACCCCCAGCCAAAGCATCGCGATCATCGACGATGATCCCGGCCTGGCTGACTCGATGCGAGCCCTGCTGGTCCGCGACGGCCATGACGTGTCGGTCGCAACTCACCCCCGGGAGGGGATCGAGCTGGTCCGGGATCGGCGACCACAGCTCGTGCTCCTCGACTACCTGATGCCGGAGATGACGGGCGCCGATGTCGTGCGCGCCATCCGCGAGTTCGACCCGATGGTCCAGATCCTGCTGGTCACCGGCTACGCCGAGGAGCAGCCAGGACGGAAGCTCCTAGCCTCGACTTTAGCCATCTAGCGAATGGGCCCCGATCTGCGCGCAGATGCG
>CALCXL010000285.1 GCA_937907595.1 uncultured Pseudomonadota bacterium | reverse complement strand
CACCACGTCGTCGTCGTCCACCACGTCGTCGTCGTCCACCACGTCGTCGTCGTCCGGCACCACGTCGTCGTCATCATCCACCACGTCGTCGTCGTCGCCCGAGTCGTCGTCGTCGCCGACCACGTCGTCGTCGTCGCCGACCACGTCGTCGTCGTCGCTGCGGGGCACGGGATCGCCGATGGAGCCGCCGGAGTTGCAGCCCACCAGGGCGAAGAGCAGGAACAGCAGGGAGAGCGATCGGGTCACGGAGGCCTCCATCGGGCGCCAGAGAGACTCCGGCCCTCTCATCTTTACCAGAACGCCGACGGCCAGCGCGCGGGCGATCGCTCCGCGGGCTCGGGATCGCGGCAGAAGGCCGCCTGGGGCCTGCCTACATGCGCTCGGGCACGCG
Organism: uncultured Pseudomonadota bacterium; assembly: GCA_937907595.1. Taxonomy (GTDB): domain Bacteria; phylum Myxococcota_A; class UBA796; order UBA9615; family UBA9615; genus CALCXL01. The sequence continues at coordinate 7,745 of CALCXL010000285.1, read as the reverse complement.
AATGCCCAGCAGCCCCAGCCCCTCGCTCAGCACCCGCTGGGCGGCCGCGTTCAGGTTGAGGCGGGAGACCTTGAGCTCCGCGTCCTCCCCCTTGAGCACGGGGCAGGCGGCGTACCAGCGGTGGTAGCGCTGGGCGAGCTCGAACAGGAAGGTGGCCAGGATCGACGGCTTGCCCTGCTCCCAGGCCAGCGTGACGGCGCGACCGAAGGCGAACAGGTGCAGGGCGAGCTCGCGCTCGGCCGGATCGTCGGCGCGGAAGGTGCTGCCGTCGGCCTGCAGCCCCGCGTCGGCCGCCTTGCGCGCCAGGGAGTGCGTGCGGGCCGACGTGTACTGCAGGTAGGGCGCGGTGTTGCCCTCAAACGCCAGCATCTTGTCGAAGCTGAAGGTGATGTTGGTCTGCGGGTTGTTGGACAGGTCGGCGTACTTGACCGCGCCCAGGCCCAGGATCGTGGCCAGCTCGGCGCGATCGGCCTCGCTCCAGGTGGGGTCGTCGCCCAGCCGCTCGTCCAGGACCGCGCGGGCCCGGGCCTCGGACTCGTCGAGCAGCTCCTCCAGCCGGATGACGTTGCCCTTGCGCGTGGACATGGCGCCCTCGGGCAGGCTCATCATGCCGAACCAGAAGTGGTCCAGCTGCACGTCGTCGACGCCCAGGATCCGCACCGTGGCGAACAGCTGCTGGAAGTGAAGCTGCTGGCGCATGTCGGTGACGTAGATGATGCGCGAGGGCGACCACTCGGCCATGCGGTAGCGCACGGTGGCGATGTCCGTGGTGGCGTAGAGCGCCGCGCCGTCCTTCTTGCGGATCAGGAAGGGCGTCATCGCATCCTCGCCCTCCTCGTCCTTGAAGTAGACGACCGCCGCGCCCTCGTCCTCCACCGCCACGCCCGAGGCCAGCAGCTCGGTGATCAGCGGCTGGAGCATGTCGTTGTAGTGGCTCTCCCCGTAGGTCACGTCGAAGTCCACGCCCAGCCGGGCGTAGATGCTGTCGAACTCCGAACGGCTGGCGTCGATGAACTGCTGCCACAACGCCCGGTTGGTGGGGTCGCCGGCCTGCAGCTTCGCCAGCTCCTCCCGGGACCGGTCGTGCAGCTCGGGGTCGTCGGCCGCGTCCCGGTGGAAGCGAACGTACAGCCGCTCGAGCTCCTCCACCGGCTGCTCGGCGTAGGCCGCGTCGTCGCGCCAGTGGTTCCACGCGTAGATGAGCTGGCCGAACTGGGTGCCCCAGTCGCCGATGTGGTTGTCGGCGACGACCCGGTGGCCCAGCCAGGTGCCCAGCCGGCGGATCGCGTCGCCGATGATCGTGCTGCGGATGTGGCCGATGTGCATGCGCTTCGCCACGTTCGGCGAGCTGAAGTCGATGACGATGGTGGAGCCGTCGCCCGGTTCTGCGCCCAGGGTCGGCGACGCCAGCTGCGCCACCAGGGTCCGCCCCAGCGCCGCCTCGCTCACCGTGAAGCCGATGAAGCCGGGGCCCGCGACGTCCACCTCGGCCAGCCCCTGCAGGTCCATGGCGGCCACGATGTCCTGGGCGATCTGGCGGGGGTTCTTGCGAAGGACCTTGCTCAACTGCATGGCCGCCGCGCACTGGAAGTCGCTGCCGCGCCCGGGCTTGCTGCGCTCCACCGCCAGCGTGTCCAGGGGGGCGTCCGGCGCCAGGGTCTTCACCGCCGCGCGGAGGAGGTCGGTGAGCAGGGCTTCGAGGGGCTGGAAGGTCGGCATGCCCGCGGGTCTACGGATCGCGGCGCGGGGTGTCAATGCGGGACCGTCGGGATCACTCCCAGGAGATCTCGCCGTTGACGAAGTTCCGCACGATGGGGTTCTCCGCCTCCCAGACCTCGTCGGTGTAGCCCACCCAGTCGATGCGGCGCTGCCAGAGCATCGCGATGCGGTCGCTGACCCGGAAGGCGCTGTCCATGTCGTGCGTCACCACCACCGACGTCACCTGCAGGCGCTCCTGCAGGGCCAGGATCAGCGCGTCGATCTTGCGGACGTTGGTGGGGTCCAGGCCGGTGGTCGGCTCGTCGTAGAGGATGACTTCGGGCTCCATGGCGATGGCCCGCGCCAGGCCCACCCGCTTCTTCATGCCGCCGCTCAGCTCCGAGGGCCACTTGTGCTCGATGCCGGGCATGTTCACCTGCTCCAGGCACCACCCGACGCGCTCGCGGATCTCCGCGTCCGTGCCCCACTTGTGCTGGCGCAGGGGGTAGGCGACGTTCTCGAACGTGTTGAGGCTGTCGAAGAGCGCGGCGCCCTGGAAGAGCATGCCGATGCGGCGGCGGATGGGCAGCATCTCCCGCTCGGAGCGGCCGGTGACCTGCTCGCCGAAGGCTGTGATGTTGCCGCGATCGACCGTCAGCAGGCGCAGCAGGCACTTCAGCAGCACCGACTTGCCGGTGCCCGAGCCGCCGACGATCGTGATCGTCTCGCCCTTGCGGATGGTGAGGTTGAGCCCCTCGTAGATCTTGACGGGGCCGAAGGCCTTCCAGACGTCCTCGAAGACGATGAGGGGCGGGCCCGGCTCCTTGCGGCTGCGGCGATCCCGGCTGCGGCGCTCGGCCTGGCGGCGGTCCTCGTACTGGCGGGTGCCTTCGGACATCGGCCCGAGCCTACCCCGCCCGGCTGCTCGACGTCCGCGTGCCCGAGGGCCGCCCGAAGAGCCAGCCCTGGCCCTGCGTGCAGCCCAGGTCCAGCAGCGCGTCGCGCTGGGCCTCCGTCTCAACGCCCTCCGCCACCACCACCAGGCCCAGGGAGGAGGCCATGGACACGATCGCGGCGCAGATGGGCCCGGGCACCCCGCCGCGCCCCGCCTGCACGAAGCGGCGGTCGATCTTCAACACGTCCAGGGGCAGGGACTCCAGGTAGCTGAGGGACGAGTAGCCGGTGCCGAAGTCGTCCAGGGCCACCCTCACCCCCAGGTCGCGCAGGTCGCGCATGGTCTCGCGCACGCCGCCGCGGTCGTTGAGCAGGGTCTGCTCCGTCAGCTCCACCTGGAGCCGGGAGGCAGGCATGCCCGTCTTGCGCAGGATGCCGGCCAGCCAGTCGACGGTGTCGGGGCGGGAGAACTGCCGCGGCGACAGGTTCACCGACAGGGTCTGCGGCGCCCCGACCACCGACCAGTCGGCCACCACCGCGCAGGCCTCCTGGACCAACTGGCGGTCGATGTCCGGCAGCAGGCCGATCTCCTCGGCCCGGGGCAGAAAGGCGCCGGGCAGCAGGATCGAGCCGTCCTCCCGCTCCCATCGAACCAAACTCTCCCAGCCGATGGTGCGGCGCGTCTCCAGATCGACGATGGGCTGGAACCAGGGCACGAAGGCCCGATTCTCCAGCGCCCGGCGGAGCCGGAGGTCCAACTCCAGGGCGGCCCGCAGCTCGCGCCGCATGCTGGGGTGGAACACGGCGTAGCGCAGGTCGGCCTCGTCCTTGGCCGCGTACATGGCGTAGTCGACGTCGCGCATGGCGTCCTGGGCGCTGCAGGAACCGCCGTCGCCGACCAGCAGCCCCGCGCTGGGCCGGAGCTCGACCTCGCTGCCGTCGACGGAGAGGGGCCGGCCGATCGCCTCCAGCGCGCGCTCGGTGCGGGCCTCGGAGTCCACCAGCCCGTCGACATCGGCCAGCAGGACCGCGAACTCGTCGCCACCCACCCGGGCCACCACGTCCGCGGGGGACAGCGCCGCCACCAGGCGGTCGGCCACCTGGGCCAGGATCCGGTCCCCCGCCGCGTGGCCGAAGGTGTCGTTCAGGGTCTTGAAGCGATCCAGGTCCACGAAGAACAGGGCCCAGGGCCGACCGCCCTCGCCGATGCGCTCCGACAGCCGCCGCACGAAGAGGGCGCGGTTGGGCAGGCCCGTGAGGCCGTCGTAGAGGGCGCGGTGCTCCAGGCTCTCCCGCATGGCGCGCACGTCGCCGATGTCCGTGAAGGAGCCCACCGCCCGCACAACGCGACCATCCTCCCGCTCCACCGCCCGGCCGCGGCTCTGCACCCAGATCCAACCTCCGGAGGCGTGGCGGACCCGGTACTCCACGCGGAAGGTGCCCTCGTCCCGGGCCAGGTTGGAGGGCAGCCCGTCCCAGGTCGCCCGGCGGTCCTCGGGATGCGTACGCAGCAGCCACCAGTTGGCGTCGACGGTGCGGGCCTCAGCGGGCTCGCCCAGGATCTCGGCCACGCCGGGGGCCATCCAGAGGGTGTCCGTGGCCAGGTCCCAGTCCCAGGCGCCGTAGTTGGCACCGGCGGCGGCCAGGGCGTAGCGCTCCTCGGTCAAGCGGCGACCCCGCTCAGCGTCCCGACGCTGCATCAGGGCCGACCGGATGCCGCTGGCCAGCCCCGAGCCCACCAGGGCGCCCACCCCGAGCAAGGCCGCGACCAGGGCCACGGAGACGGCGGGCGAGTCGACCCGCACGGGGACCGGCAGCAGGCCCGCGCCCTCCGCCACGGCGAGGGCGATCCCCGACAGCAAGGCGGCGGCCGCGAAGCCCCAGCCGGCCCGGGCCGACAGCAGGGCCGAAGCCACCAGGGGGACCACGGCGATCATGGTGAAGTGGGGGCTGTCCGCCCCGCCCAGCAGCGCCGCCCGAGCGACCAGGCCCGCGGTCATGGCGATCAGCAGGAACCAGCGCCCCAGCAGGCCGCGACCGGCGCGGATGAGCCAGAAGCCCACCGCCAGCCCGCCCAGCAGGAAGAGGCCCACGCTGAAGCTGCGCATCTCCGGGTGCCGGCCCTGCACCAGGGGGATCAGCAGGACGGCGACGAGGCCGACGGCCTTGAGCATGCGCAGCGCCAGCCGATCGCGCAGCTCCTCCAGCTGGAGCAGCGGGTCGGCGTCCTGCACGGCTCCTTCGGGGAACCCCAATGCGCCCTCCCCTTGCCCCTGCAGCCCGCAGGAACGACTGCCGGGGACCGTCGGTGGCCCGGCGCTCTACCGATCGGTTGATCGGGCAGTGAACTTGAGAGGATCGACGGCGGGAGAGCTTACGAAGTGAGCGCCGCCAACGACTCCAGGGGGTCGATCGCGCTGTACCGGCCGCGATCGTCGCGGGTGATCCGGGACATCGCGACCCCCGCGTCGTGGGTGTAGTAGAGCCGGCCGTTGCGGACGAGCAGATCGGCGAGCAGCGCCTCCTTCTCCTCGATGAGCAGCTCGGGGAAGCGGTCGTAGCCCATGGTGATCGGCAGGTGCACCCAGGGCGTGCCGGGGATGAGGTCACCGGCGAAGAGCACGGGCCCGGCGGGCATGGCGATCTCCGTCAGCAGCAGGCCGGGGGTGTGTCCGTCGCTGAGGTGGAAGCGGTAGCCAGCGCCCAGGGTGGGGCTGGAGTCCCCGGAGGCCACCTCCAGGCGGCCCGAAGCCAGCAGCTGCGCGTTCAGATCGGGCAGGAAGCTGGCGCGGTCGCGGAAATGCGGATTCTGGGCCCGCTCCCAGGCCCGCTCGCCCACGATGAAGGTCGCCTTGGGGAAGAGCAGGTGCGACGGGCCCTCGGAGGACCAGGGGCTGAGCAGGCCGCCGGCGTGGTCGAAGTGCAGGTGGCTGAGCACGACCACGTCGATGTCCTCGTGGGACAGGCCGTGGCTGGCGAGCTGATCCAGCAGGACGTGCTGGTCTTCGACCACGCCGTAGCGGTCCTTCATCTTCGGGTCGAAGAAGGCGCCGATGCCGGCCTCGAACAGCAGGTTCCGGCCTCCGTCCCGCACCAGGAGCGCGCGGCAGGCCAGGGGGATGCGGTTGAGGTCGTCGGGCTGGATCCACCGGGTCCACAGGGCCTTCGGGGCGTTGCCGAACATGGCGCCGCCGTCCAGCTTCTGGGAGTTGCCGAGCAGGGAGGTCAGGGAGCGGGTGGGCATGGGGGCGGTCCCGGGAAGGAGGAGGCGACGTTGTAGCAGGGCGGCGGCGTGGGCCCCACCGGAGCACGGCGCCGCGATCGCGTAGGCTGCAGCGCCCGGAGGACGCCATCGAAGCCGCAGCGTGGATCCAGATCGCCGCCGTCTGCGCGGCCGGAGCCGTCTCCCCGGGGCCCAGCCTGGCGGTGGTGGTGCGCAACACCATCGCGGGCGGACGCGCGCAGGGCGTGGCGACGGGCCTGGGGCACGGGCTGGGGGTCGGCCTCTACGCCTTCGGGGCGGTGGCGGGGGTCTCGGCGCTGGTAGAGGCCTCCCCGACGCTGCACCGCGGCATCGAGGTCGCCGGCGCGCTCTACCTGGCCTGGCTGGGCGTGCAGGCGCTGCGGGGCGGCGGCGGGGGGCACGCCGAGGGGGACGGGCCGGACCGGCGCGGCTTCGTCGAGGGCTTCAGCATCGCGTTCCTCAACCCCAAAATCGCCGTCTTCTTCCTGGCGCTGCTGGGCTCGTTCCTGCCGCCCGACGCCACCCTGGCCGACCGCGCGGGCGTGGCCGGCATGGCCGCAGGCATCGACGCCCTTTGGTACTGCTTCGCCGCGGTGGTGCTGGCGGCGACGGGGGCGGCGGTGGCCCTGGAGCGGCACGGGCGGGCCCTGGATCGAGGCCTGGGGGTGCTGCTGTTGGTGGTGGCGGTGGGGCTGCTGCTGGGGTGAGACGCGGGCTCCCGGGCGCGTGATCAGTAGCCGGTGAGGGTGATGCTGTAGGGCACCCCGACCAGGGCGTCGGCCGCCGACACCGCCTGAACCAGCGCGAAGGCCTGGGCGTCCACCCCCGCGGCGTTGGAGTAGGTCTGGCTGAAGGCACCCACATCGGTGGCGCCCCCGGGCACGAACGCGCCGGCGTAGTCGTAGAGCTCCACCAACAGCTCGCCGTCGGCCGGGTTCCAGCTCACGTCCACCGTCAGGCCCCCGCTCCCCGACATCTGCACCATGTACCAGTCGTCGTCCGCCGGGCAGGAGACCTGGGCGGGCAGGGCGAAGACCCCGACGTTGTATTCGGTCGGCCCCTCCCCGGGCGGCTGGTCCGGCAGGCGCGCGTCGTTGTCCTCCAGCGCGTCGTCGACGCAGGCGGGCGGGGACTCGGGATCCGTGGCGTTGGCGCACTCGGGGTCCGCGGCGTCGATCAGGGAGTCCCCGTCGTTGTCGTTCCCGTCGGAGCACTCCCCGGCGTTGTCGATGCCCCCCTCGTCGTCGTCGGTGGGCGCCGAGCAGCCGGCGTCCTGCAGATCCAGCCAGCCGTCGCCGTCGTTGTCGACCTGGTCCGAGCACTGCGGGGCCTCTACGTCGAAGCCGCTGTCGCAGTCGCTGTCGGCGAAGTCGATGTCGCCGTCCCCGTCGTCGTCGATCCCGTTGTTGCACTCCGTCGAGCCCGGGTCCGACTCGTCGTCGTCCTCGGGGCTGGCGCAGCCCGGATCCAGCATGTTCTCCCAGCCGTCGCCGTCGTTGTCCTGGCCGTCGTCGCAGGCCGCGGCCTCCGCGTCGTCGAAGGCGTCGTCGCACTGGTCGTCGTCGGAGTCCGTGCCGCCCGTCCCGTCGTCGTCGGCCCCGTTGTTGCACTCGGCCGATCCGAAGCCCGCCTCCTGGCCGAGCGCATCGCAGTCGGGGTCGGCGGCGTCGATCCAGCCGTCCCCGTCGTTGTCCGCGCCGTCCGCGCAGGGGTCCGAGACGGTGTCGTCGTCGTCGGGGGACGTGTCGTCGTCGTCGGGGGACGTGTCGTCGTCGTCGGGCAGCGTATCGTCGTCGTCGTCGGGCAGCGTGTCGTCGTCGTCGGGGGCGATGTCGTCGTCGTCCACCACGTCGTCGTCGTCGGCCGAGTCGTCGTCGTCCACCACGTCGTCGTCGTCGGCCGAGTCGTC
>CALCXL010000284.1 GCA_937907595.1 uncultured Pseudomonadota bacterium | reverse complement strand
CACCCCATCGTCCAGCAGGTCGGACAGGCGATCGGCGTAGCGCGCGGCCAGCCGATGCGCCTCCCGGTACCGCTCCCGCTCGTGGGGCTCCAGGTGGGCAGCGAAGTTCACAGATCCAAAGAGGCGCCGCAGCAGGTCCCGACGCCCCCGCCCCCCCGACGCTCCGTGCTCGAGCAGGAGCACGGTGGAGGCCTTGTCGATCTCCGCCTGCAGCTCCAGATCGAGCCGCCGCAAGGGCCTGCCCTGCCCCGCCGACCACACCAGGAGCAGGAAGTGGGAGACCCCTTCGGTGGCATGGCAGTGGTCCTGCAGCGAGCCGCCGGCGTCCAGCCCGCTGCGCACCGCGTCGCTCAGGTACACGGCCAGGGAGACCTCGTCTCCCTCGGGAAGCACCAGCACCTGTTCGTGGGTGTCCAGCAGATCCGGCGCCACCAGGCCGGCCTCCACCAGCTGCTGCAGCTGCGCGTCGCCGATGACGTACTCGCCCACCGCGGCGGGCACTTGCAGTGCGTAGATCGACTCCAGGTGTCGCTGGATTCCGCTCAGGCGGCCGTGCTCGGCCATCAGTGGGAGCCGCCGCCCTCGGCCAGGGGAAGCACGCCCAGCGCGCGCAGCCGGCGGAGGGCGCGCACCTCACCGAACACCATCCACTGCTCGTAGAGCTGCAGCAGGTCCGAGTCCGTGCGGGCGTCGTCGCGAACTTCGGAGATCAGCTCGGCGCAGTCGGTGAAGCGCTGGCTCAGCTCGTTGAACACCTGACCCGCCCCTTCCGCGCGCGCGTCACTCAGATGCGCCAGGCCCGCGTAGGCGGTCTCCCCGACGCCGGCGTAGTACTTCAGGTCCACGGTCGAACGACGCAGCGACTCGGCGAAGTAGCCCAACACGTACAGGGTGGAGTCCGCGATGTGCTTGAGCTGCCGGTAGCGATCCTGGCCGACGTCGGCCCGGGACTCCAGCAGGCGGATCGCCAGGGGACGGTCGTCGACACGATCCCCCTGGGGCGCCACAAGCTCGGGCGTGCGCTGGAAGCCGACGAGCAGGTTCACCAGGTAGAACTCGGTGTGCTCGTCCACCGTCGTGCCCACCGCCGCCTGGGCTGCAGTCACGCGATCGTAGAAGAAGCCAAAGAGAGTTTCGCCAGCCAGGATCGTCATCGCTCTCACCTCCAGGCACACTCGCGCCGTCCGCGTCCCGGAGAAGGGCAGCCTTCCCCGGGCTCTCTGTGATCGTAGGACGGATTGCGTCCAAGATCAGGGGCGGAGGGAGACCCGGGTGCGAATCCGGTGCCTTCCACCTGATGGATCTCATCGGCAGTGCGCCTCAATGGCTTGAACTGAGTCGTTGCCGGTTGACTTGCCCGCAGACACCCTTTACATTCCGGCGCCCTCGGACCTCCCGCGGAGAACTCATGGCACGTGTCACCGTCGAAGACTGCCTCGAGCAGGTCGAAAATCGTTTTGCACTCGTACTCCTGGCCGCTCAGCGGACCAGGCAGCTCATGAAGGGCGAAGAAGCCCTCCTTGAGAACGAGGACAACAAAGAAGCGGTCACCGCCCTGCGGGAGATCGCCCAGGGCCTGATCACGCTGGACGACATGTCCCGCATCCGGGCCGAGAATGATGCCGCCGACGCCGCCGAGCGCGCCGCGCTGGCGGAGAACGCTGCCCACGCTCGCGCCGCCGCCATGGCCCGCTTGCAGGCCGGTGGACCCGACTCCGAGCCGTCGCAGCCCCCGAGCCCGACGGCCGCCTCTCTCTTCGCCGACTGACCCGCACGCAGCGGTTGGAGCAGCCCCCGATGACCAGCGAATTCCCGATCAAGCGGTTGATCTGCGACCCCTTCGACAACCGCGTGCGCGAGCGTCAACTCAAGCGCGGCAACGTGACGCTGGAGCAGCTCGAGGAGCACATCAAGGCTCTGCCGGACTCCGCGGACAACGCCGAGGAGTTCAGGGTGCTCCTGGGTGAAGACCCGGACGAAGAGCAGGCCCGAGCCTGAGTCCCGAAGGGAGCGCGTCATCGTGCATGCGCTCCTGCTGGACGGCCGATCGCTGACCCTGGACGACGTCGAAGACGTCTGCCTGCGCGGTCGCCCCGTGGCCGTCCATCCCCGCGCCGCCGCCGCTGTCGACCGCTCCCGAGCGGTCGTGGAAGCGATCCTCGAGCGGGGCGACACCGTCTACGGCGTGAACACCGGCTTCGGGCATCTGGCCCAGGTGCGGGTGCCGCCGTCGGACCTCGCCCGCCTGCAGACCAACCTCGTGCGCAGTCACGCGGTGGGCGTGGGCCTCCCCTTCGACATCCCCACCACCCGCGGGATCCAGCTCCTTCGGGCCAACGTCCTGGCCGCAGGACACTCCGGCGTGCGCCGGCTCGTGCTCGATCGCCTGGTGGATCTGCTGAACCACGGCGTGCACCCCTGGATCCCCTGCCAGGGCAGCGTCGGAGCGTCAGGCGACCTGGCCCCCCTGGCCCACCTGGCCCTGGTGCTCCTGGCCGAGGGCCGAATCCACGGCGAGCACGGGCCCGAGCCCACCGCTCCCCGCACAGAGGCGCTGGGGCTGGACCCCATCGAGCTGGCGCCCAAGGAGGGCCTGGCCCTCATCAACGGCACGCAGGCCATGACCTCGCTCGGCGCGCTCGTCGTCGCCCGGGCCCGCCGACTGGCCCGCACGGCCGACGCCATCGGCGCCATGACGGTGGAGGCGAAGCTGGGCAGCCACCGCCCCTTCGATGCGCGGCTCCACGCACTGCGACCCCACCCAGGCCAGATCGCGTCGGCGGCCAACCTGCGGCGGCTGCTGGAAGGCGGCACGATCTCCGCTTCGCACGCCGGCTGCGGCAAGGTCCAGGACGCCTACTCCCTGCGCTGCATGCCCCAGGTGCACGGCGCGGCGCGCAGCGCCATCGACCACGCAGCAGAGGTGATCGGGCGCGAACTCAACGCGGTCACCGACAATCCGACGGTCTTCCCTGAGGAGGACGAGCTGCTCTCCGGCGGCAACTTCCACGGACAGCCGATCGCGTCGGTCCTGGACTACCTTGCGATCGGCATGTCGGAGCTGGGCAGCATCTCCGAACGTCGGATCGAG
>CALCXL010000283.1 GCA_937907595.1 uncultured Pseudomonadota bacterium | reverse complement strand
GATGGGGGCGAGCGTAGCGTGTCCGGCGAGCCCGCGGGGCGGCCGGGGCCACCCACGTCCTCAGGAAGCGCGGTGAACCGCGAACTTCGGCGTGGAGCCGTTCTTCTTGATGCTGGCCTTGCGGGCCGAGCCAGCCTTGCGGTGCTTGCGAAGGCGGATCGATTTGGTCTTCTTGGTCAGGGACGCCATTGTCTTCTCCGAGGTTGAAGCGCGCGGAACCTACGGGGCTCGACGCGGCCTGTCAAGACGCCGCGCGAAGCAGGTCAAACGAGTGAGGGCGCCTCGAACGGACGCTTGTGTCCGTGGCACGGGACCTGCTGGCGCACCTTCGCCAGATAGGCAGGGTCCGTCACGGTCGACGCGACACCCTCCTGTTCGCTGCACTGCGCCACGATGTGGCCCCAGGGATCGACGATCATCGAGTGCCCGTGGCTGCGGCGGGCGGCGTTGTGCTGGCCCCACTGCTCGGCCGCCACCACGTAGACCTGATTCTCCACCGCGCGGGCCCGGATCAGCAGCTCCCAATGCTCCTTGCCTGTGAGGGCCGTGAACGCGGAGGGGACGAGGATCACGTCGGCGCCGGCGTCGCGGAGGCTCTGGTAGAGCATGGGGAAGCGCACGTCGTAGCAGATGCTCATGCCCATCCGACCGAAGGGCGTGTCCACCACGACCGCCTGGTCGCCGGCCTGCACCGTGTCGCTCTCGGTGAACACGGCGCCGTTCGGCACGTCGACGTCGAACAGGTGCAGCTTCCGGTAGACGCCGCGCAGGCCCCCGTCGGGAGCGAGGGCGGTGGCGGTGTTGAACACCCGGGTCGGATCGTCCGCGCGCTCGGCGAAGCTCCCGGGGAACAGCCAGATGCCCAGCTCCTGGGCCAGGTCGCGCATGGCGCTCATGCTGGGGCCCTCCAGGGACTCGGCTCCGGCGACCTTGTCGTGCTCGGGGCCGATGAAAGGCCACATCTCCGGCAGGCACACGACCTGAGCGCCGTGTCCGGCAGCGCGACGCACCAGCTCGGAGGCCACCCGGCGGTTGCGCGCGCGGTCGTCGGTGGACGTGATCTGGCAGACAGCGAAGCGTCCGGGCTTCATGGCGAACCTCCTGGCCGCGGGGGGGGCTCCTCCCCTGCGGCCAGCGCACCATGCCAGCTTCCTGAGCCCAGCGGCAGGCCCCGCGCGCCGTCCCGCTGGGGGCCCGCTCCTTGACCGCGGCGCAGGCGCTGGTTATCCAGGCCCACCGATGAGCAACACCGTCAAGATCCATCCCGCCCTGCAGGACCGTCTGTCCTCGGACGTGCCCCCCCGCCTGGACGACGAGGGCCGCCCCGTGCGCGCGCTCCTCATGTACTCGGGGGGCCTGGACAGCACGCTCGCCGGGCTGCTGCTGCGCCTGCAGGGCATCGACGTCATCGCGGTCAACATGTTCACGGGCTTCTGCCTGACGGACCACAAGCGCAAGATGGGCCACACCCGCCCCGACGGCACGCGCTACCAGAACGAGGCGATCGTCGGCGCTGCCGGCCTGGAGATCCCCGTGGAGGTGGTGGACGTCCGCGAGGGCTACCTCAAGGTGTTGACGGAGCCGAAGTACGGCTGGGGCTCGTCCGTGAACCCCTGCATCGACTGCCGGATCCACATGCTCGGCCACGCCCAGCGGGAGCTCATGGAGGAGTACGGCGCCCACTTCCTGGCCACGGGCGAGGTCATGGGACAGCGCCCGATGACCCAGATGAAGCGGCAGATGAAGCTGATCGAGCGGGACACCGGCCTGGAGCGGATGGTCGTGCGGCCGCTGTGCCAGGGCCTGCTGTGGGAGACCATCCCCGAGGAGCGCGGCTGGGTTGATCGCAGCCAGCTCATGTCGATCCAGGGGCGCGGTCGCAAGCAGCAGATCGCGCTTGCCGAGGAGTTGGGGGTTCTGGACTACCCCCAGCCCGCGGGCGGCTGCTGCTTCCTGACCGACGGGAACTACGGCAAGCGCTTGAAGGACACCATCGAGTTCAAGGGGGGGCCGGCGATCACCTTCGAGGACGTGCTCGTGCTCAAGCTGGGCCGGCACTTCCGGCTGCCCCAGGGCAACAAGCTGGTGGTGGGGCGCAACGAGGAGGAGAACGAGCTGCTCAAGGCCTACTGGACCCTGGGCTGCTTCCTGGAGGTGCGCGGGCACAAGGGGCCCCTCTGCCTGTACGTCGGCGACCGGGACAGCGAGGACTTCGCCCTGGCGCAGCGCATCACCGCGCGCTACTCCGACTGCCCCTACGACCAGGAGGCCCCGGTGCAGGTGCTGCACCAGGACGAGGTCCAGGAAGAGCAGATGACGCTGCCCCTGCCCTTCGGCGACGAGAACGCCTGGAAGATCCAGTAGGCAGCGAACCCGCTCAGGCCGGCTCCAGCCCCAGCGACCGACGGGCATCGCCCACCGCGTAGAGGCTGCCGGCGACCAGGACCTCGTCGCGCGACCCACCGCGGCGCAGCAGCTCTTGCAGCGCCTCAGCCACCGTGCCCCCCGCCAGCGCCTCCCCGCCGCGCTCCCGCACCTCCTCCGCCAGCTGCTCCGGCGCGGCGAAGCGATCGCTGCTGGTGCCTCGGGCGCAGACCACCCGGTCGACGTGGGGCAGCAGCGCGTCGATGAGCGGGCCGCGGTCCTTGTCCTTCATGCAGGCGAACAGCCAGGTGCGCTGTGGGGGCCTCCCGCGCAGCAGGAGGGCCTGGGCCAGCGCCTGCGCGCCGGCGGGGTTGTGGGCGCCATCGAGCACCACCACCGGCCTGCCCGGCCCCGTACGCACCCGGTCGAATCGCCCGGACAGCTTCGCGCGGCCGAGGGCCCCGGCCGCCTGCCAGGGATCCGGCGCAGCCAGGCCCGTCGCTTCGCAGAACGCCAGCGTGCCCGCCAGGGCGGCCGCCGCGTTGCCGCCCTGGTGCGCGCCGGGCATCCCCAGGGCCACTGAGTCCATGCGGAACGCGCCGAGCTCGAAGTTCAGGCCCTCGTCGAAGCTCCAGACAAAGTCGCGGTCGGCCAGCAGGTGCCGCGCGCCCGCGTCCTGGGCCGCGGCTTCGATGGCGGGCAGCCGGTCGGGCCTGACCTCCGTGCTCACCAGGATCCCGCCCGGGGGCACCGCCCGCGCCTTCGTGGCCGCGATCTCCTCCACGCTGTCGCCCAGGAAGCCCTGATGGTCCAGATCGACGTTCGTGAGCACGACGACGCGGGGCTCGGCCGCTCGCGACGCGTCGAACTCGCCGCCCATGCCCACCTCCAGCACCGCCGCGTCGGCGCCCTCGTCGGCGAACCAGCGGGCAGCGATCAAGGTGCCGAGCTCGAAGAACGTGAGCTCGGCGAGCTCGGGGCGGCTGGCCAGGGCGTCGTGCAGCGCCGTGCCGACCTCCTCCAGCTGCTCGGGGGTGATCAGGCGCCCGTCGAAGCGGAAGCGCTCGCGGTAGTCGATGAGGTGGGGGGAGCAGGTGGAGCCCACCCGATGCCCCGCGGCGCCCAGCAGCGCGCTGGCGAAGGTGACGGTGGACCCCTTGCCGTTGGTGCCCGCCACCAGCAGGGACGGGACCCGCCGTTGGGGGGAGTCCAGGATCTCCAGGGCGGCGCGCACGCGCTCGAGGCCCATCTTGACCCCGTGGCGCTGCACGTCGGCCAACCAGCTCTCGAAGACGGTCATCGCCGGGACGGGGCGCAGTGGGCGCGGATCGAAGCCCTGCTCAATCGAGCAGCAGCGACAGCAGGGCCGCCATGCGGTCCCGGAGCTCACGCCGATCGACGATCTGGTCCAGCATGCCGTGCTCCAGCAGGAAGCCCGGACGCTGGAAGCCGTCGGGCAGGACCTCCCGGATGGTCTGCTCGATGACGCGGGGGCCGGCGAAGCCGATCAGGCTGTCGGGCTCGGCCAGGATCACGTCCCCCAGCATGGCGAAGGAGGCCGCGACGCCGCCCGTCGTGGGGTGCGTCAGGATCGAGAGGTAGGGGAAGCCTCCGTCCTGCAGCCGGCCCAGGGCCGCGGTGCTGCGGGCCATCTGCATGAGGGAGA
>CALCXL010000282.1 GCA_937907595.1 uncultured Pseudomonadota bacterium | reverse complement strand
TTAAAGCGGTACGCGAGCTGGGTTTAGAACGTCGTGAGACAGTTCGGTCCCTATCTTCCGTGGGCGCAGGAAAATTGAGAAGAGTTGCCCCTAGTACGAGAGGACCGGGGTGAACGAACCTCTGGTGTTCCAGTTGTCAAGCCGTTGGCATTGCTGGGTAGCTACGTTCGGACGGGATAACCGCTGAAAGCATCTAAGTGGGAAGCCTCCTTCAAGATTAATTTTCCCTTCTGTAAAGACTAAAGGGCCGTGGAAGACCACCACGTTGATAGGCCGGGTGTGGAAGTGCAGTAATGCGCGAAGCTAACCGGTACTAATCGCCCGTGAGGCTTGAACTCATCCGTCCATTTCGCTCCTGGCACTTCCAGGACTCACACAATCCATCACATTTTGCAGCGCTGTCCACCAATTTGCCTGGTGGTGATAGCGGAGAGGCCACACCCGTTCCCATCCCGAACACGGAAGTTAAGCTCTCCAGCGCCGATGGTACTGCAGGGGTAACTCTGTGGGAGAGTAGGTCGCCGCCGGGCACATTTTGAGAGACCCCGGAACCGCATGGTTCCGGGGTTTTCTCGTTCTGGCCACTGAGCTGGAACTGGCCCGATCTCGAGACCCTGGAGCCGCCCGGCTCCGGGGTTTCGTCGTTCTCCTGCGCCGGTTCGGTGGGGCCTGGGGCCGTTGCTTCCGAGGTGGGAGCTGCGCGTAGGTGTCGGGGGGCCGAAGGGGAGGTCCGGCGGAGCCGCCGGTGCCGGCTGGCGCCATCCCGGGGCGTGCGTGTTCGGTTGGCGCGGCTAGGAGTCTGATATGTAAGGCAAATCGCTGATGCTGAATCGCCAGCGTCGAGAGCATCCGGATGCGAGGAGAGTCGGGCTCTCCAGGGCCTGACCGCCGATCTGCTGGCCGCGATCACCGGTCTGGGAGCAGGCAGTTCCCCCTCAAACGATCACGCATGATCCCGGGGTGGGGCGGGGACTGAGCCTGGCGCTCGGCGAGCTGGTGGGAGCGCCGGGGGGGCATCGCCGGCCGAGCCGCTCTGCGCCCCAGGCGGTGCCGAACGAGGTCCGGGGCCAGGCGTGGCTGCGGGGAGCCGCTGGAATGGGCGGACGAGCGCCCGGTGCGGTTCGCCCTCGAGCCGCTGGACGGGGGGTGGCCGCGAACGCGGTGAGGTGCGCGTTCGGGAGGCGTCGCGGGCCTGCGGGGCGAGGGGCGCTCAGCGACGCAGTCGGCGTCGGACGAGGCCGAGGACCTCGGACAGCTCGGGGTGGCCGCCGAGCTGGGCGGTCGCGAGGTACGCGGCGGTGGCCGCGGCGACCGTGCCCAGGTAGGGAAGCGCCAGCTGGGCGAAGCCGTGACGGTCGCCCAGGTTGAGGGCCTGCTTCATCGAGACGAGCACCGCCACCATCACCAGGGTGGCCAGGACCGACAGCGCGATCGAGCGCGTCGTCTGGGGATCGGAGATCGGTCCGGTGTGCTTCTGCATCAGCCACGTCAGCAGGAGCGTCTGCAGGAGCGCCGATCCGGTGTTGGCCAGCGCGATCCCTCCGTGGGAGAGCGTCGGAGCGAGGGCGTAGCAGAGGCCGATGTTCAGCAGCATCGCCGCGAAGCCGATCGCCACCGGCGTCTTCGTGTCCTTGAACGCGTAGAAGACCGGAACGAACACGCGGCCCAGGGCGATGTGCGTCAGCCCGACCATGTGAAATACCAGCGCGTAGCCGGTCATCGACGAGCTGAGGCTCGAGTAGGCGCCTCGCTGGAACAGGAGCGACGCCGTCTCCGTGCCCAGCAGCATCAGCGCGGCGGTCATGGGCAGGCAGATGAAGCAGGTGAGGCGGAGCGCGTACAGGACCGTGGCTTGCACCTTGTCCACCGCACCCGCTGCGGCATCCGCGGCCAGGGACGGCAGCACCACCGTGGAGAGGGCGACCGCGAACACCCCCAGGGTGAGCTCCAGGAGCCGCGAGCTGTACTGCAGGGAGGAGACTGCGCCATCGCCCAGCCCCCAGGCGATCGCCTGCGAGACCAACACGTTGACCTGGTAGACCCCCGCACCGAACAGCGTCGGCACCAGAAGCCAGAGCGCCTTGCGCACCCCGGGGCCCGGATGGAAGTCCGGCCTCCAGCGAAAGCCGAGGCGGAAGACGTAGGGGACCTGGAACGCGAGTTGGAGCACCCCGCCGATCAGCACGCCGATCGCGAAGGCGTAGGCCGCCTGGTCCATGTGCGCGGCGAACGCGACCGCGGCCCCGATGATCGCCACGTTCAGCAGCACCGACGTGAACGCGCTGACCCAGAAGATCCGCCACGTGTTGAGGATCCCCTGCATCACGGCGGCCCAGGAGACCAGGGCGATGTAGGGGAACATCCAGCGCGTGAGGGAGGTGGTCAGCTCCTGCGCTTCGGGGGTGATCGGGCGCGAGGAGAGGGCCGTGAACGCGCTCACCAGCACCCCAGCCCCCACCACCCCCACCGCCGTCAGCACCGTCAGCGCCAGCAGCGACAGGTTGAGGAAGCGCAGCGCGAAGCCGAAGGCCTGCTCGTCTCCGCCCTCCTGCCGCTCCTGGCTCAACACCGGGATGAAGCCTGCGCTCATGGCGCCCTCGGCGACGAGGCGGCGCAGGAGGTTGGGGATCTGGAACGCGATGCCGAACGCGTCCGAGGCGAGCGAGGTGCCCAGGTAGTGCGCCCGCACCTGCTCGCGCACCAGGCCGAGCACGCGGGAGACCATCGTGATCCCGCTCATCGACGCCGCGGAGCGGAGCAGGCGCATGCGGCCGCCGGACGAACGCGAGTCGTCGCCTGCGTCGGCGGGTTCGGGAGGCTGGGGCGGGGACGGCTCCGGCCGGTCCGCGGGCGGGTCCGAAGATCCCTGCATTCGTGCTCTGTTGCCGATCTATGATGCTGCGCCGGTTCGCTCCGGCGGAGGTTCCATGAGACACCTGAGCTGCGCCGCTGCTGCCCTCTGCCTGATCTTGCCAGCGCTGCTGGTGAGCTGCTCGGAGACCCAGCTGGTCACCGTCTACGAGCAGCCGAGCATCGTCGGGCAGCCGGACGCCCTCGGCGCCACCCAGTGGGCGGACGAGTTCCAGCAGCGCACCATCGCCGCGTCCGACATCCTCTTCCTGGTCGACGACTCCTGCTCCATGAGCGAGGAGCAGGAGGAGCTCTCGGAGAACTTCGACGCGTTCATCGCCAACTTCGTCGGCACCAACCTCGACTACCACATCGGGGTGGTGCGGGCGGCGCTGTCGTCCGGCAGCAACCCCTTCGATCCCGGCAACCCCGACGAGTGGGGGCGGCTGGAGTCGGCCTCGGACGGTGCACGCTGGTTGAGCGCGGACACCAACGACATCGTCACCGAGTTCAACGACATGGCCAACGTCGGCACCAACGGCGGCGACTGCGAGATGGCGCTGCAGGCCTCCTTCTCCGCCCTGTTCACCGAGGCGTCGCCCGGGGGCTACAACGAGGGCTTCTACCGGGACGACGCCCACCTCACGCTGGTGGTCATCAGCGACGAGAACGACCACGGCGACGAGAGCGTGCCCATCGGCCCCAGCTGCAACGGCATCGATCCCCAGGAGTACAGCGACTGGCTGACGGGCCTCAAGGGCTACAACAACCTGGACAAGATCAGCTTCACGGCGATCGTCGGCGGGGACAACGGCTGCAGCGCCAACGGCAACGACGCCGACCCCGCGCCCAACTACATGCAGGTCGTCGACGCGGTGGACGGCAACTTCCTGTCCATCTGCGACGACGACTGGTCCACGTTCCTGACCGAGTTGGGGCTGGAGGCATCCGGGCTGAAGCGCTCCTTCCAGCTGCGTCGCATCCCGGTGGAGGGGACCCTGGTCCTGACCATCGACGGCGCCGCGCCCGAGGCAGCCACCTGGACCTACGACCGCCAGCGCAACTCCATCGACTTCCCCATCGAGCACGTGCCCGCAGAACTCGCCATCGTCCGGGTGGAGTACGAGCTGCAGGAAGACACCGGGGTCGTGGTGCCCCCCCTCGACGAGTAGCGCCGCCCGCTACTTCTTCCGTCGGTCGCCCGCGTCCTTGCGCGCGCCCCAGACCGCCAGCCGCTCGGCCAGCATCTTCTCGTAGCCCTGGTCGCTGGGTTCGTAGAAGCGCTGCCCGTCCAGATCGTCCGGCAGGTACTGCTCCGAGACGAAGTTTCCCTTGAAGGCCGGCGGGTACTGGTAGCCCTGGCCGTAGCCGAGCTCCTTCATGAGCGGCGTCGCGGCGTTGCGCAGGGCCATCGGCACCGGCAGGGCGCCGTGCTGGCGAACCGCGGCCGCCGCCTGGAAGTAGCCCTTGCTGCTGTTCGATTTGGGCGCCGTGGCCAGGTAGAGCGTGGCCTGGGCCAGGGGGTACTTGCCTTCAGGCAGCCCCAGGAAGTGGATCGCGTCCTTGCAGGACACGGCGATCTGCAGCGCGCGGGGATCGGCCAGCCCGACGTCTTCGCTGGCGAAGATCACCAGGCGTCGCGCCAGGAACATGGGGTCCTCCCCCGCCTCCACCATGCGCGCCAGCCAGTACAGCGCCGCGTCGGGGTCGCTGCCGCGCATCGACTTGATGAAGGCCGAGACGCAGTTGTAGTGCTCGTCGCCGCTGCGGTCGTAGAGCACGCTCGCTTCGCCGAGGGCGGCGGAGAGCTCCTCCAGGCTGAGGGGATCCGAGCCGAGGGGGCGCTGCCGGAAGTGCAGGCCGATCTGCTCGATCGTGCCCAGACCGCGGCGTGCGTCGCCCCCCGCGCTGCGGGCCAATCGCACCAGCGCTTCCGGATCGATGGCCAGCCCCAGGGTGCCGACCCCCCGCTCGGCGTCGGTCAGGGCGCGCTGCATCAAGCCGAGCAGGGCGTCATGGTCCAGGGGGCGGAGCACGTGCACCG
>CALCXL010000281.1 GCA_937907595.1 uncultured Pseudomonadota bacterium | reverse complement strand
CCCTGGACAACCTCTTCGCAGGCGTCTCCCTCCAGCTGGAGCAGCCCTTCCAGATCGGCGACGTGGTGCGCGTGGGCGAGGTCGCCGGCCGGGTGGAGGCGATGACCTGGCGCGCCGTGCACCTGCGCACCGAGGAGCGCAGCCGGGTGGTGGTGCCCAACAGCTCCATCGGATCGGGGGAGGTGGAGGTGCTCGAGGGCGACGAGCTCACCGAACGCACCGTCGAGATCGAGGCCGATCCCACCGCGCCCCCCGGCCGCGTGGTGCAGCTGCTGACCGAGGCCGTCTCCGCCCTGCCCAACGTCGCGTCGCGCCCCTCGCCGGAGGTCTACCCCGCGGCCTTGCGTGAGTGGCTTGGCAGCCGCGTGTACGAGGTCCAGTACTTCCCCCAGCGCTACATGCAGTTCGAGTCGACGGAGGCGCTGATCCGCCGCCGCTGCTGGTACCGCCTGGAGCGGCACGGCCTGGGCGCTTCAGCGCGATCCGGGCGCCTGGGCACGGCGGGCGTGGAGAACCCCGGTGCCCCCACGCGGGATCAGATCCTGGCGGCCCTGGCGGCGGTCCCCCTGCTGCAGGTCCTGGGCGACGAGGGCATGGCCGCCCTGGCCGAATCGGCACAGCCCCTGCTCTACACCGAGGACGAGCGGCTCGACGACCTGCCCGACCCCGGCCCCGCCCTCTTCGTGCTCCAGCGCGGCCGCCTGGTGGCCCGCCGCCCCGATCTGGCCCCCGGCGAGCTCCGGCAGCCCGACGTCGCCGACGACGGCAAGCTGGAGGCCTGGACCCCGCGGGAGCTGCAGGAGGCGACTGCGCGCCTGACCGTGCACTTGGGGCCGGCCGCAGATCTCCTGGTCCGCCGAACCGCCCGGCGCACCGTCGATCCGGGGCGCTTGGCGCACCTGCTGGCGGTGGAGATCGACGACCCCGTGCGGCGCGCCCAGTTCCTGGAGGGGGTGCCCATGCGGGCGACCCACGAGCTGGTGGTCGGCGACGTCTTCGGGGTTCTCTCGGTGTTCAGCGACCGGCCCCTGCCCCTGCACCTGGTGCACGCGGCCACCGAAGTCACGCTGCTCCGCTTGCCCCGCGCGGCGGTCCTGGAGGTGGTGCGCGCCACGCCGGGGATCGCCGATCGGCTCATCCCCGCGCTGCGGGCCTGGCGGGCAAGCCACCCCGCCAAGCGGCTGCTGGTCCTTCCGGGGGACGACCTCCTGCGCGCGCTCATGAGCGCCTGACCTCCAGGATCAGGCGGCGCTGACCAGCAGGTAGATCGCCAGGCCCACGGGGTAGACGACGCCGGTGTTGGCCATGTTCGAGGCGGCCAGGTTGTCCAGCACCTCCTGGGTGTCCTCCAGCAGGTGCTCCTTGCCCGCCTTGCGCGACGTGGCGTAGACCGCGAAGAAGGTGACCACCTCCGGCAGGGAGGTCATGACCCCCAGGATCCAGCCTGCCACGGCGGGGTGCAGGCCCATCTGCTCCACCACGCCCTTGGTGGCGTCGCCCAGGAAGATGCCCACCACGGCGATGAGCGCCAGGGCCGTGACCATCAGGATCAGGCCCAGGGGCAGCGAGCCCACCGCCTCGTCCGCCAGGACGGGGGGGCTGGCGTTCATGCGGCGATCGACGATCTGGTAGACCACGAACGCGCCCAGCAGGAGCGGCACCACCAGCCAGCTCTCGTCCAGGCCTGCCTGCATGAGCAGCAGCGGCGCGGCGATGCCCAGCCCCGCGAAGCCGATCTCGTCCAGGAACCGCCGGTTGAAGAGCTCGCGGACCTGGCCGTAGCGCAGCACAGCAGCGCACATGAGCCCCGCGTTGATCAGGTTGCTGGCGGCGATGTTCCACAGCCCCGCCTCCCAGACCCCGGCCAGGCCGGCAGCGACCAGGGCAACGAACTCGGGGGAGGAGGTGGCGTAGCCGGTGGCCTGGCCCCGGACCTTGGGCGACCACTTGAGGGCCCCGGCCAGCTGGTCCAGGCCCCGGACGAGGCCGTAGCGCACCAACGCGATGATCGCGGCGGCGCAGAGGATCATGATCAGGATGGACACGGGCACGCTCCTCGATTCGGAGCAATGTAGCCGCCGTGGGCCGATCCCGGGGGAGGGCCGCCTGCGGATCGAGCGGATGACGCGCCCGGCCTCGCGGTGCTAATCAGCCCGCACCGTGCGGCGCCGTTCCCCCCTCCCAGTCCCCGCCGAAGCCCTGGACGAGCAGGGCGTGCCCTTGCCGTGGGTGCCGCCCGAGCCGGGGGCCGAGGGCCTGGCCGCGCCCGGGGACCGCGAGGGCGACGTCCACCTCCTGGCCGAGGCCGAGGACCTCCCCGAGTCCGTCGGGGAAGGGGGTGAGGAGTGGCTGCTCGACGCGCTGGTCGCCCTGTGCGCGACCGCCGGGCTGCCGGTGCCGGAGCTGGTCCTGCAGCCGATCGATCGGCCCCGTCGGGGCTTCTGCGCAGGCCGCGTCTGGATGCGCGATGGACGCCCCCTGCGCATCCTGCTGCGGCCGGCACCCAACTCGGACCCGGCGGAGATCCTGGCCACCCTGGCGCACGAGGTGGCCCATCCGGTGTCCCGCGCCGCCGATCACGGGCCCGCCTTCCGCCAGGGGTTGCTGGACCTGTGCCGCCGGGCGTGGGGTCCGGTCTGGTTCGCGTCGGCCGACGCTCGGGGCTCGTACCGCGAATTGGACCGCTGGATCGCCACGGGCTTGCGCGCTCGCCTGGCCGACCGGGAGCCGCCGCGCCCCCGCACGGGCGACGAGGGCCAGACGGCCAAGATCGTCGCGCGCATCCGCAAGCTGCACGCCCTGGCGGACCACCGGCCGGGCTCCCCCGAGGCGATCACGGCCGCCGGACGCGCCAACGACCTGGTGACCCTCTATGGATTGGGCGGCTACCAGGTGCAGATCGACGCCGGCATCGACGAGCAGATGGTCGACCGCTGGGTGGTGCTCAAGCGCCGCGCGGTGTGGAACCGGCAGCTGGGCCACGCGGTGGCCCGGTTCTTCGGCGTCTTCTCCCTGGCGATGGCGCGCGACGGGCGCATGCACTTCTTCGGCCGCCACGCCGACGTGGTCGCCACCGTCTACCTGGTGGAGATCTGCCGGGACAAGATCCTGCGCGCCTGCGACGCCCACGTCGTGCGGTGGAAGATCGCCGAGCCCCGCACCCCCGGCGAGACGCGCAGCGAACGCACGGTGTTCTGCGACAACGCCGTCTTCGCCTTCTCCCAGAAGCTGCTGGAGCTTCGCGGCGAGGACCCAGCCCCCGAGCAGGCCCTGCAGGAGGCCACGGACTTCGCCGCCGACGAGCACCAGCGCCGGGGCAAGGGGTGGCGGCGCGGGCGGGCGCGATCGATCACCCGGCACGAGGCGGGGCAGGCCGCCGGGCGCTCCCTGGACGTGCTGCGGGGGGTCGGGGCTGGACGCTCGCCGCGGCGGCTGACCGACGGGGAGTGAGCGCGGTGGACGGGCCCGGCTCGCCGTCGAACGGATCCGGGCTCAGGGCAGCACGCAGCGCACGCCGTCGCGGTCCATCTCCGCCATGCAGCGGTTGCAGCGGTCGCAGCGGGCCACCACGTCCTCGCCCGCGGCCAGGCGCTCCACGAAGTCGGGGTCGGAGAGCAGGGCGCGGCCCATCGCCACGAAGTCAAAGCCCGCGTCCATGGCCCCCTGGATCGCCGCCTTCGACTCCACCCCGCCCACCAGGATCAGGGGGAGGGTGACGGCGGCCCGCAGCGCCTCCGCCGCCGGCTGCAGGAAGCCCGGGGTGAAGTCGCTGTCCCGCAGGACGAAGGGGCCGAAGGCCCGCAGCGCGAGCTTCTGCAGGGGGTGCTTCTCCACGGCCACCAGATCCGGCAGGGGGGCCCGCCCGCGCAGCAGGTGCATGGCGTTGCGCTGGACCAGGCCGGCGCTGGGCAGGATCGCGTCGACGTGGCCCTCGATCGCCTGGGCGATGAGGAGGGCTTCGTCCCGCCCCAGCCCGCCGCGCACCCCGTCCTCCAGGTTGGTCTTGGCGATCACCGGCCCGCGGGCCTCGGCCCGCACCCGCTGAAGCACCCGCAGGGGCCACTCCAGGCGCTCCTCCAGCGGGCGGGGGTGAAAGAGCGGCGACAGCCACTGGCTGAGCAGGTAGCCGTGGCCCAGGTGGACCTCCACGGCGTCGAAGCCCCAGTCGAACGCCCGCCGCGTCGCCGCTGCGAAGGCCTCTTCGATGCGCTCCAGGTCGTCGGGGCGCAGGGGCCGGATCAGCCCGTGCCCCAGCAGCAGGCCGTACTGGTTGAGGCCCCAGGAGGGTCCCCGAGGGTCCCCGG
>CALCXL010000280.1 GCA_937907595.1 uncultured Pseudomonadota bacterium | reverse complement strand
TGGCAGGCCGACGCCCTGAACCGCTGCGCGGAGCTCTTCTTCGAAACCGGACGCGCGCGCGAGGCGTTGGGCACGTTCCGCACGATGGAGGCCCTGCAGGCCCGGCTCTTCGGCGCCGAGAGCGCGGAGGCCTCCACCGCGATCTTCGGGCAGGCCAAGGCCCACAAGGAGCTGGGGGAGTACGCCGACGCCAAGGTCGCCTACGAGCGCAGCCGCGCCCTCTACGAGGCGGCCTACGGGCCCGACCACCCCTTCGTGGCCAGCGCCCTGACCTCCCTGGCGTCCATGCTGCACGAGCTGGGCGACTTCGATCAGGCCGTGCCCCTCTACGAGCGCGCCGTGGTCATCTACGAGGCAGCCTGGGGGCCCCAGAGCCGCTTCCTGGGCACCGCGCTCAACAACCTGGCGCAGGTCCGGTGGGCGACGGGGCAGCTGCAGGAGGCCCACGACCTGTTCTGGCGCTCCTTCGAGGTGCTGGGCGCAGCGCTGGACATGGACCACCCCCAGGTCAGCGCCGTGCGCGCCAACTACGCCTCGCTGCTGGTGAGCATCGGGCAGTACGAGGACGCGCGCGACCTGCTGCTGGAGTGCGTGGCGGCCTCCACCCGGCGGCTGGGCGCCCAGAGCCCGCAGACGGCGACCCTGGTGGCCCGCCTGGCCGACTCGCAGTACTACACGTCGGACTGGGCGGAGTCGGCGGCCAACTACGAGCGCGCCATCGCCATCGTCGTCGCCGAGCGCGGGGGCGAGCACCCCGACCTGGTGGAGCTGCACCAGGAGCTGGCCCAGACCAAGGCGCTGTTGGGCGATCGGGCCGGCGCGCGGCGGGAGATGTCCCTGGCCCTGGCCCTGGTGGATCGCACCGTGCGGCCCCTGCTGGACGTCACGAGCGAGCGCGAGCGCCTGGCCCTCATCCGCTCCCTGCGGGACAACCTGGACAAGCACCTGTCCCTGCTGGCGGAGCAAGGCGACGTGGCGGGGAACTACGCCGCGATGCTCAGCTGGAAGGGCGCGGTGCGGAACTCCCTGGCCCAGCAGCGGGCGGCCTTGCGCGTGGGCGACGACCCGGCCCTCACCGCGCGCGTGGCCGAGCTGGACGGGGTGCGTCGGGAGCTGGCGACCCTGGTGTTCGGCGCGGCTCCATCGGGCGATCGGGTGGCGGCCCTCACCGCCGAGAAGGAGCGCCTGGAGAAGGACCTGGCCCGGCGCAGCGAGGCCTTCGCCGCCCACCAGGCCGTGGAGCGGGCCACCCCGGCCGAGCTCTGCTCCGAGCTCCAGCCCGACGAAGCCCTGGTGGACCTGCTGCGCTACCAGCGCACGCTGCTGGACGAGCAGGGCCGGCCGGAGGAGGACGTCACCAGCTACCTGGCGATGGTCAGCCTGGGCGGCGCGTGCGCGGGGCCCCTGCGCATCGAGCTGGGGGACGCGCCCTCGGTCGATCTGGCCGTGGCCCGTTACCGCCGGCGGGTGGCCAGCGGCGCGGCGATGGAGGCCCTGGAGGGGCGGAGCAAGGAGCTGCGGGGGCGGCTGTGGGACCCCGTGGAGGAGGTCCTGGGGGGGCGGGCGCGGGTGTGGCTCGTGCCCGACGGCGCCCTGTCGGGGCTGCCCTTCGGCGCGTTGATGCACGACGACGGCCGCTTCCTGCTGGAGACGCACCGCCTGGGCACGTTGGCCAGCGCCCAGGATCTGCAGCACCGGGGGCGGCCGGGGGAGGGCGCGCTGGTGGCGGGGGGCATCGTGTACGACGCGCCGGGGACGGCGGCCCCCGCGGATCCGGGGGTGGCGGTGGCCACGCGATCGGCGCCGCGCGGGGGGCTGGAGGACTTCGGCTTCCTGGCCGCGACGGGGGCCGAGGCGCAGGCGGTGGCGGCGGCCCTGGGCTCGGGGGTGACGCTCCTGCAGGGCAGCGACGTGACCGAGGCGCGGCTGCGCGTGGAGGCCCCGGGCAAGCGGCTGATCCACCTGGCGACGCACGGCTTCTTCGCGACGGGGGCGACGCGCTCGGGCCTGGGGGAGGCGGGGGGCATGAACCCCATGCTGCTGTCGGGGGTGGTGCTGGCCGGGGCCAACGTAGGCGGCAGCGGGGGCGGCGAGGACGGCATCCTCACCGCCGAGGAGGTGGTGGGCCTCGACCTGCGCTCGGCGGAGCTGGTGGTGCTGTCCGCCTGCGAGACGGGGCTGGGCGAGGTGCAGGACGGCGAGGGGGTGCTGGGGTTGCGCCGCGCCTTCGCCCTGGCCGGGGCGCGGTCCCTGGTCCTGAGCCTCTGGAAGGTGCCGGATCAGGAGACGTCGGCGCTGATGAAGGGCTTCTACGGAGCGTTGGCCACCGAGTCCCCGGCCGACGCCCTGCGCTCCGCGCAGCTGGGGCTGATCGCGTCCCTGCGCGCCGAGGGCAAGGAGGCGCACCCCTTCAGCTGGGCCGCCTTCGTGGTGAGCGGGCGGTAACGGCGGGAGCGGAGGCGCGGTCGGGTGGCTCGATCGACGTCGTCGGCCGCGACGCCCCCGGCGCCCCGGGCTGCTAGCCTTGGCGGCATGGCTGGATCCCCCCGCGACACCTCGAACGATCCCATGCGCGCGTACATGGCTGCGGTCACGCGCCACCCCCTGCTGACGCCGGAGGAGGAGGTCGAGCTGACCACGCGCTACGCCGCCGAGCGCCGGCCGGACGACAGCCGCAAGCTGGTCACGTCCAACCTGCGGCTGGTGGTCAAGGTGGCCCGGGACTACGACCACGCGCGCGTCCCCCTCATCGACCTGGTGCAGGAGGGCAACGTCGGGCTGCTGCAGGCGGTGGAGAAGTTCGACCCGAGCAAGG
>CALCXL010000279.1 GCA_937907595.1 uncultured Pseudomonadota bacterium | reverse complement strand
ATCCGCGAAGGTGGCCGGACCATCGGTGCTGGCGTGGTCGCGAAGATCCACGAGTGAGTTGAGTCCGTCGCCATCGGGCGGCGGTGTGCAGGGCAGTAGCTCCAATGGTAGAGCAGCGGATTCCAAATCCGCGGGTTGTGGGTTCGAATCCCTCCTGCCCTGCCAGTTTCGCAAGGGAGGGCGCCCGGGGAACCGGGCGCCCGATCCTCGCTTTAGGAAGGAAGTCATCGCATGGGTGACCGTCGTGTCCTGGGATTCACGTGGCTGGCGGGCGCGCTTTGTTTGGCGCTCGTGCTCGCGGACCTGTGCTCCTGGGCCTTCGCGCAGGCGGGCATCGCCAACGCGGAGCTGCTCGGCGGCGCCTTTGATGCCTCCACGTTCGTGGCGCTCGCGCTGACGACGGCGGTGGCAGTGGTGACCTGGCGTCTTCCGCAGGTCTACGAATTCTGCATCGAGACGGTGCAGGAGACGCGCAAGGTGGTCTGGCCCACCCGCAAGGAAACGCGGGACCAGACGGTCGTGGTGGTCGTGGTCTCAATCATGATCGCCATGATGCTCTGGGGCTTCGATCAGGTCTGGAAGCGCTTGTTCAGCGTGATCCTGAACATGGGGGCCTGAGGCCATGACTTCGGAGAGTGGAATGACGGAAGCCGACGAGCTTGAAGAGGACTTCGCCTGGTACGTGGTCCACACCTACTCGGGCTACGAAAACAAGGCCCGCCTGGCCCTGGAGGAGCGCATCCGCTCCCTGGGCAAGGAGGAGTACTTCTCGGAGATCCTGGTCCCTGAGGAGCAGGTCGTGGAGCGGACGAAGACGGGCAAGACCCGGCAGACCTCCAAGCGCTTCTACCCGGGCTACATCCTCGTGAACATGGTCCTCGACAACGAGTCGTGGCACATCGTCAAGAACACGCCGAAGGTCACCGGGTTCGTGGGCGGCAACGACCGCAAGCCCCCGAAGGTGCCCAAGCACGAGGTGGATCGCATCCTGGGGCTCATGGAGCAGGGCGCCGCCGAAGTGAAGCCGAAGATGGAGTTCGAGAAGGGGGAGACGGTGCGCGTCACCGAAGGTCCCTTCGCCAACTTCAACGGCCTCGTCGACGAGGTCCGCCCCGACAAGGGCAAGCTCCGCGTGATGGTCAGCATCTTCGGGCGTGCGACGCCGGTGGAGCTCGACTTCCTGCAGGTGCAGAAGACTTGAATCAACCCGCCCCCCGGGGCGAACGCGATCAGGCCATCTGAAGGATGGCCCCCGCTTCCCGCAGGGGAGCCGCGCAACAGGAGAAGACACCATGGCGAAGAAGGTCACCGGGCTCATCAAGCTCCAGATCCCCGCCGGCCGCGCCAACCCCTCGCCGCCGGTCGGCCCGGCGCTGGGCCAGCACGGCGTGAACATCATGCAGTTCTGCAAGGCGTTCAACGCGGCCACTGAAAACCTCGAGCCCGGACTGGTGACCCCTGTGGTCATCACGGTCTTCGCCGACCGTTCCTTCGAGTTCGCGACCAAGAGCCCTCCGGCGGCGGTGCTCCTGCTCAAGAAGGCCGGTCTGAAGAGCGGCTCGGGCGAGCCGAACAAGCAGAAGGTCGGTTCGGTCACCCAGGCGCACCTCCGCGAGATCGCGGAGATGAAGATGGCCGACCTGAACACCACGGACGTGGAGAAGGCGATGTTGTCCATCGCCGGCACCGCGCGGTCCATGGGCATCAACGTCGTCGCCTGATTTTCCGCGGGCGTCGGCGCGGTTGCCGGCTCCCGACCACAATCCATCGCGGGAGGGCGCGCCTGGCGCGTCCCGCCTGAACCGCGGGAGGAACGAAACATGCCCAAGGGCAAGCAGTTCAAGAAGAGCGCAGAGCTCGTCGAGCGGGAGAAGCTCTACTCCTTGGAGGAGGCGCTGCCTCTTCTCAAGAAGATGAGCTTCGCGAAGTTCGATGAGACCGTGGACCTGGCCGTCCGCCTGGGTGTTGACCCCCGCCACGCCGACCAGATGGTCCGCGGCGCGGTGGCGCTGCCCCACGGCACCGGCAAGACGGTCCGCATTCTGGTCTTCGCCAAGGGCGACAAGGTCGCTGAGGCCCGTGAGGCCGGCGCCGACCACGTCGGCGGCATGGACCTGGTCGAGAAGATCCAGGGTGGCTGGATGGAGTTCGACAAGGTCTGCGCGACGCCGGACATGATGGCGGCCGTCGGCCGCATCGGCCGGGTCCTCGGGCCGCGCGGCCTCATGCCCAACCCCAAGACGGGCACCGTCACCTTCGACATCGGCGCCGCCGTCGGCGCGCTGAAGGCCGGCAAGATCGACTTCCGGGTCGAGAAGGCCGGCGTCGTGCACACGGCGTTCGGGAAGATGTCCTTCAGCGAGGACGCTCTCGCCGCCAACCTCAAGGCGATCGTGGAGACGCTGGTGCGCCTGAAGCCGTCCTCGGCCAAGGGCATCTACCTCAAGAGCGTCGCCATCTCCGGGACCATGACCCCCGGCATCCGCCTCGACCCCTCCGCGCTCACGCGCGGCCTGTAGGAAGGGGCAAGACACCATGAACCGCACCCAGAAGACCGAGTTCATCGACACGTACACGGACAAGCTGAGCCGCGCCAAGCTGGCGGTGCTCGCGGACTACCGCGGCCTGGACGTGAACACCCTCGTCGAGTTCCGCAAGAAGCTGACCACTGGCCCGGCCACCGAGTTCAGCATCGTCAAGAACACCCTGTTCAAGCGGGTCGTCGAAGGCACGCCCTTCGAGGGCCTCGGCGAGCACCTCACGGGCACCAACGCGATCCTGCTCGGCTACGACGACGTCGTCGAGTCGGCCAAG